>DLOI01000015.1:0-5188 GCA_002477185.1 Alphaproteobacteria bacterium UBA7488
TTTTATTCAGCTTATACACGATTTTTTTAATAATAAATAAAAAAATCCCAATAAAAACAAATTATTATTACATTATTTTTTTTGTTTATTCTTTATATACCCCATACCCCGTGATTCATATGGTAAGTTCACGTCTTACACACAATACCCCAAAAGTATTTTGCCAAGTGCTTTATAAAAACATTGATAAATTCTAATATAATACCCCATACCCCTTTGCTTTATAAAATTTAAGCAAAGGATATAAAAAAGATAAACAGCTATTTAAATTTTTTACGTAAACGGTTTACGTTTCACCGCACATAATATTTTTATATTATCCTAACGCCTTTAGCCTTGCCAGCAATTCGGCCATGTCTGGGGGCAACGGCGCTTCAAAAGACATTTTTTGGCCGGTACGCGGATGAATAAAACTCAAATATCCGGCATGCAATGCCTGACGCGGGAAATACTTAGCAAATTCCGGCGCATTTTTGGGAATGACGCCATATGTGCCATCGCCGATTAACGAATGCCCGATGGATGCCATATGAACGCGGATTTGATGCGTACGCCCCGTTTCCAATATACAAGCGATATGACTTGCAACGCCTCCGCCGAACACGGCTTGACGNNGGTAACCGCTTCCTTCCCGCCATTTTTGACGATAGCCATTTTTTGCCGATTCGTGGGCGACCGTCCGATGTTGCCGACAATCGTACCGACAGCATCTTTGAGGCTTCCCCATACGAAAGCTTGATAAACCCGTTCAATGGAATGAACAGCGAATTGTTCGGACAATTTTACATGCGCAAAATCATTTTTCGCAACAACCAAAATGCCGCTGGTATCCTTATCAATGCGATGAACGATACCGGGGCGTTTGACACCGCCGATACCTGACAAAGACCCTTTGCAATGGAACAATAGCGCGTTAACCAATGTTCCGTCATGGTTGCCCGCACCCGGATGCACGACCATACCCGCCGGTTTGTTGACAACCAATAAATCAGTGTCTTCATATAAAATATCAAGCTCAATATCTTCGCCTTTCGGGCTGGCCTCGACAGCACCTTGCGGCACAACCTGAAATTGTTCGCCAAGCTTGACCCTATAATCGGCATCACGCACCACGTCGCCAGTGCCTACCATGCTTACGGCTTCACTATCAATTAACCGTATCAGTTGGTTGCGCGAATAATCTTTAAAATTATCCGCCAAAAACTTGTCCAAACGCACCCCTGCCCATTCGTTTGTCACTTTTTGCGTGACAAGCGCTTTACTTTCGGTATAATCTAAATCATCATTAAATGAATCGTTTTGGGATTCTAAAGTCATTAACACCTCTTAACCATAAAGAAAGGATTGCCGCATGAATACGCTTACAGCCATCAAAGCCAGCATGATAGCCATGGGAATACTCATAATTGCCGCATTCGGCCTTATCATTCACAAAATAGCACAAAAAGGCGCCGATAGCAACGTTAAAAGCGCCGTTGCATTCACTGACGTTGAAATACCGCTGGACCAAGATGTTTCCCATTTAAGCCCGTGCGGTGAATTTGCCTGTGTTTTATCAAACGGCCACGCACGCGAAAGCCGTTTGTTTATCATTAATCCCGAAAACGGACACGTGGTACGCAAACTTCGTTTTATCAAAAAAGATTAGCGTTTCAAACGATCCAAAAAACAAAAGGTATCCTTCGTGATTAAAAACGTTTTGTCATCTTCGCTTTCCTTAACCCCTCGCGCTGCCCCGCGGGCACGTGGCGGCAATATGATTTGCATTGCATCCGGGCGTGGGAATATCGGCAAATCGTGGATAGCAATTACTTTGGCGGGATTATTGGCGCAAAAAAATAAAAAAATATTGCTGTTCGACGGCGATTTGGGGTTGACCAATATTGACCGCCAATTGGGCATTTTGCCGCCTTCCCTTTTGGACGAAGTCTTATTAAACCGAGCACCGCTTAATACCATCATAACCGACCGCGGATTTGACGTTATCGCAGGCCGTTCGCCGCAGATGTCTTTGCCCGGCATGAAAGCCGGCGCTTTGGAATTGATTAAGGATGATTTATTATTGTTAGGTGCCCATTATGAGGCGGTGGTCACCGATTTAGGGTCCAATATTTCAAAAAGCGTCCGATTTTTCACGGGCAATATCGGCACTTTGTTGTTGGTTGTGTCACAAGACCAAGCATCCCTGATAAATGCCGCCGTTTTAGTCAAACAATTGGCCGATACCGACAAAAGCGCCGACATTCGCTTGATAGTCAATGATGTTTCTTCCAAAGATGAAGGGGAACAAATCTATCAAACCGCCCTTAAAGCAATCCAAAAAACCACAGCCTTGGAACCGCCGCTNNGGCGGGCGTCATTTTAACCGATAAGCATATCAGCCAAGCTATAGCAGCAAAAAAACCCGTGTTGCAAGCATTTCCCGACTCAAGAGCCATCCAAGACGTACAAACGATTTTGGATAATTTGGAATAAGGCCTTCGCCCTTTAGCGGTAATTGCATTTAAATAAACGGGCAACGTCGCAACCAATGTTTTGCCCCTCCCTTTCATCTCAAATCAATTCAAGTCGAACCGATAGCGCACATTAAGACTTTTATCTTGACTTTTAAGGCCATAAACGCTATTTGTGTATGAATGATATTAAATACAAAAGGATATGAACATGCTTAAAGCTTTATTTGGCTCGGCCAACGACAGATATATTAAAAAATTAAAAAAAGTTGTCAATAAAATCAATGAACTTGAACCCACGTTCGCAGCATTAAGCGATAACGAACTTCAAAACAAAACCAATGAATTTAAGGTGCGTTTTAATGAGGGTGAAACTTTGGATTCCTTATTGCCCGAAGCGTTTGCAACGGTGCGCGAAGCGTCAAAACGCGTTTTGGGCATGCGCCCGTTTGACGTACAACTTATCGGCGGCATGGTTTTAAACAACGCCCAAATCGCCGAAATGAAAACGGGGGAAGGCAAAACATTGGTTGCGACGTTGCCCGTTTATTTAAATGCAATTACCTCCAAAGGCGTCCACGTCGTGACCGTTAACGATTATTTGGCCAAACGCGATTCAGATTGGATGGGCAAACTGTACCGTTGGTTGGGACTGACCGTCGGGTGCGTTGTGCATGGATTATCGACCGAAGAACGCCGCGCAGCCTATAACGCCGATATTACCTATGCGACAAATAATGAACTCGGCTTTGATTATTTGCGCGACAATATGCGCTTTTCGATGGAAGAAATGGTGCAACGCCCGTTCAATTATGCGATTGTCGATGAAGTCGATTCCATTTTGATTGACGAAGCGCGGACGCCGCTCATCATTTCCGGGCAAGCCGAAGATTCATCGGAAAAATATATTGCCGTTGATAAAATCATGCTCTCTATCCGCCCCGAACATTATGAAAAGGATGAAAAACACAAAAACGTCAATTTGACCGAAGCGGGTACCGAATTTATCGAAAACATGTTGCGCGATAACGGGCTTATCGAAGGGTCTTTGTACGATTTGCAAAACATTTCGTATGTACACCATGTTGACCAAGCGTTAAAGGCTCACACACTGTTTACAAAAGACGTGGATTACATTGTCAAAGACGGCAAAGTGATGATTATTGACGAATTCACGGGCCGCCAAATGGAAGGGCGCCGTTATTCGGATGGGTTGCACCAAGCCATCGAAGCTAAAGAACATGTTCAAATCCAAGCCGAAAACCAAACGCTTGCGTCCATTACGTTCCAAAATTACTTCCGCATGTATCCGAAATTGGCGGGCATGACCGGCACAGCAATGACGGAAGCAGGCGAATTTGACAGCATTTATAAATTGGAAGTGGTCGAAATCCCAACGAATCGCCCGCTCGCACGCAAAGACGAAAATGATGTGATTTACCGTACGGCGGCGGAAAAATATGATGCGATTATTGAAGAAATCAAATTGGCCAATGCGCGCAAACAACCGATTTTGGTCGGGACANNAATTTTAGCCGATTTGTTAAAGGCTCGCACCAAAATCCCGTTCACCGTTTTGAACGCGCGCCATCATGAAAAAGAAGCACACATCGTTGCCGAAGCGGGCGTGCCGGGTGCTGTGACGATTGCAACGAACATGGCAGGGCGCGGCACCGATATCCAACTTGGCGGCAACTTTGAAATGCGCTTGGAACAAGAAATCGAACGCAACCCCGATATGGATAAAGAAGTCTTAGCCAAACAAGTCCGCGAAGAAATTGACCGCAACCGCCAAATTGTTTTGGAGGCGGGCGGTTTATACATTTTGGGTTCCGAACGTCACGAAAGCCGCCGTATTGACAACCAATTGCGTGGCCGTGCCGGGCGTCAAGGTGACCCGGGGCTGTCAAAATTCTATGTCTCGTTGGAAGACGATTTGATGCGTATTTTCGGGTCGGAAAGAATCGGGGCGATTTTGAAAAACCTCGGTATGCCCAAAGGCCAAGCGATTGTCCACCCGTGGATTAGCAGCGCGATTGCCAAGGCGCAACAAAAAGTTGAAGCGTATCATTTTGACGTACGTAAGAATTTGCTGAAATACGACGATGTGATGAACGATCAACGCAAGGTTATTTACGAACAACGCAAAGAACTTATGAGCGCCGATTCCGTCACAGATATGATTAAAGACATGCGCGAAGATTGCATTGCCAATTTAGTGTATTCTTACGCGCCTGCCAAAACACCGGCGGATGATTGGGATGTCGGCAGCTTGATTGTCGAATCGGAAAAACTGCTTGGGATTAATGCACCGCTCACATCATGGGCGGCTGAACCCGGTATCACTTCAGAGGATATCACCCATCGCCTCGGCAAAATGGCCGATGAAGCCATTGAACAAAAAATGGCCTTGATTCCCGTTGAAACACGCAATGAACTTGAAAAAAGCATGTTGATTCAAACGATTGACCAAAATTGGAAAGAACATTTGCAAATGCTTGATTTCATGCGTATGTCGATTGGACTGCGTGCGTACGGACAAAAAAACCCGCTTAATGAATATAAACGCGAATCGTTTATCTCATTTGAAAACAAGTTAAACCGCGTGCGTGAACGCATTACGACTTTGTTATGCAATGCCCGTTTCGAAGTGCGCAAACCCGAACCTGTGGAAATGAAAGAAGAACACAAATCCGTTTTGGAACCAAACGTTGCCGACGACCGTCAAGAGCCGG
>DLOI01000015.1:5251-12833 GCA_002477185.1 Alphaproteobacteria bacterium UBA7488
GGTGCTGCGGTAAAATTTCTTAAAATGATTTAAGACATTCCCTAAGAAGAAAAAAACGCCGACATATAAGCCGGCGTTTTTTTATATAAAAAAGAACTACTTAACCATTGCCTTATTTGACAGTAATACCCTTTAAAAGGACAATTTCCCCTTACCTTAAAAAGCAAACATCCCTTATATATCCCGCCAAATGGATGAAAAGTATATCAACTTTTAATCTTCACGTACCCGTATGGCACATTCGGCGCCCAAATAATGCATCGGATTTAAGGCATTCTCCATCACCGTGCCGCCATTTGCCGGCACTGCAGTTCGGCGCGCCCCATCAATGACACCATTACGTTGTTCAACCAAACCGAATTTTTGCATGCCCTTATCGCCCAATACACATTGCGCTTTATAAAATAAATCAAATTTTTCTTTATCGTTCATCGGGCGACCGTCAACCAAAAAGCTGTCGTACGCACCACCCAAAACCCCGCGGTAAAAATGACCGTCTTTTTGCATACTTAACGTCGTATAATTTATGCCGTTTACTTCGTAAAGGGCTGCATTTAAAAAATTATTTTCCTTGGCTTTCTGATACGCCTGTTTAATCGCCGCCACTTCGTTTGTTTTTGACTCAACGTTTTTATAGCTATATTCGCCTAACACCATGTCCAATTCCTTTTCATTCAAGACACCGATGACTTCGCCATATTTCGGGTCGACTTTTTCAAAAGAAATTGATGATGATTTTTCCGGATTAAATCCGCGGATTTCAAATTTGTCAAAACCATAATCGTCATGATATTCGATAACGCTTAAATTTGGGAAAGTTTCTGTCATGTAATTCTCCTGTTTAAGTTGGCAGCCGGATTGATTTTTGGAATTACGTGCATTTATACAGTTAAAACAAAATTTTGTCAAATATTATTTTTCCTAATTGCTGAACAAATTTCCCAAAATGCCCGGGGCAATAGAACTGAGCGCATTAAATGTTGTAATCGGCTTAAATAATGTGCCTTGAACTTCATAGCGCACCCCCATCAAACCGCCGCCGGCGCTCCCTTTAAACAACCCGCCGATGAGCGGTATTTTGCCCGGCAACGAATTAATCGCATAGGCGGGAATGACCGACCCGGACAAATCGACTTCAGGCACGCTGACATCTCCCTTAAACGTTACGCCGATAGTTGTACCATTTGCGTAACCTTCGCCGATTTTAAGTACATTGTGCGGCGTGAATTCAAACGGCACATGCGCTCTGGCGAAACTTAAATCTTTGNNGAATACCATCCACAATCCCCAAAACGGTAAAAGCTTGGATTAAAAAACCCGGGTCGCGCAAACTGAACGAACGCACATTGATGTCGCCCTTAAAAATACCTTGGGCATTTTGAGTTGCCGATAACCGCAGCTGACCGCCAAAGAAACGGCTTGTCAAACCCAAACGGCCCAACAAATCGCCCAAGTTGTTTGTTTCGCCTCTAAGTTGTCCCGTTTGGGGGATATACGTTAGGACAAAATCGTCCGATGCCCGCAATAATGCATCCAAATTGCGCCAATACGCGCCGCTTCTGAAACCTTTGATTTGCACACGCCTGAGGGGTTTTTTATCCACCAGCATTGCCGATTCCAAGTCAATATCGACAGTTATATTTGACGGCGGTTGGTAAGAAGCGCGATAAATTTGCGGTTTATTTTCGGCAGGGGCATTTTTCTTCTCTTGTGCTTTAAAAGCCGGCATGTCAAATAATTTCGTCAAATTCCATGCTTTGCCCTTTAACACCAATTCCTTATCCAATCCTTTGGCAACATACCGCCCCGTAAACGAAGTCCCGGGTGCTTCAACTTTATCCAATACCAACGCCACCCCATTTGATGTATCGAAATTCACCATGACGGCAATCGGCTGTGACGGTGCCTTAAAATCAAAAGCAAACTTGGACGGCAATTTTTTAGCGTCAAATGTTGCCGTGATATTTAAATCGGCCTTTTCCCCCGTTTCTTTAGTCGCAGAAATCGGATAAAGATTCACTAAAGAATCGGTTAAATTGACTTCGGCCTTAATATCCGATATCCCTTTAAAATCATTTTTAACAGTTACTGCAAAAGGCATGGTCCCCGTTACATAATCGCCAATGGACGGTACCCACTGAACCAAATCGGTTTGCGATACGGTTCCTTCGATAAAATAATGCGATTTGGTTGTTATTTTCTGGGTTTGTTTAAAATATTCTTCCCACGATAATTTAAGAGGCAACCCTTGCATCAACGCAGTCCCTTGCAATTTCAAACCGGCATTGTTAACTGTCAAATCAAACGTGCCGTTTTGGACAGACACATCGGGTATCGGCGTTGGGAAAATGCCCTTTTGTATGCGCGCCGTCACGTCTGCCGTCACTTGATTGGCATCCAAATCTTCAATGAGCGGAAACGACAAAGTCGCCTCAACATCGCCCGAACCGCCCGTTTTATCGGGAGCAATCCCGAATTCTTTGGCAAACTCAAGCGGTTTGGAATCAATTAATTTCATCACGTCCGCTACAGGCCCTGAGGCCGATAAAATTACCTTGGCATGCGCAACATCGTCCAATAAATCGGTTAAATACAAATCCACTTTTTTTAAAGTTATGCCATCTAACATGCCCGTATCGGCAAAAATTTCAACTTTGTCGGGATACAGATGAACTGTTGCGGCAACGTCATGCACGCTGGGCATTTGCCGGATATAACGCACCGTAACGCCGGACGCTTTGATATCGCCAAATAAATCATCCAAATTATCGCCGGTAAAATACAATGTAAAATCGGCCGTCGAAATAGTACCCTTGGACAGGTTTTCCTGAACCCATGCATGTGCATCGGGCCCTAAAGCTTGAGGCCACAAATTCGGCACTTCTTCAGTCGGCACATTTTTCACGGTGGATTTTAAAACGGTTTTGATGTGGGATAAATCCTTGGTATCCAAAAAAGCACCTAGCCCTGTGATATCAACCGCCAAGCTTGCCGTCGTCTTATCCCCCGTGGTCAAGGTCGATTGGTCGATTTTTAAGGTATCCAAACCGGGTGCAAAAGCCCCTTGAATCAACATTGTTTTAACATTGTACAGGTTTGTCAACGGTGCCGGCAAATTAACGGTACCGGGTTTTTCATTTTGAATTTTGAACGATAATTCGCGCACGGCTTTACGCAGGTCATTTTTACCCTTAGATAAATTTAAATGCCCCAAAACAACTCCTTTTAAAGTCAATTTGGCATCATCCAAAACCGGAACATATTTTCCCAAACGCGGCAAATAAAGCGAATCAAAATTCATTTCAAATGAAATATCACGCGTTTGCTGATTTAACAAAGCCTTTAACAGCAAATGCATGTTTTTGCTGCCATCGGCGGCAACTAAAGCATCGGTTTTTAAAATGTATTCTCTGGCATTTGCCTTTTCCAATAATAAATTCATTGACGGAATGCTGTATTGGCGGTGATGTTGTTTGTTATCCAAAACAACCTGGGCATTTTCAAGTTCAAGCTTTTTAAATGCCATTAAATAGTGTACAAGTGCATTCGCATCGGAAATTAAAAAAGATGACGTTTCTTGTTTGAATGCGGGTTGTTGCGTTTCGGCCGTATCGGATACATCGGTGCCCTTTTCGGATGATATATTTTTTGCTTCGTTTACGGGAACATTTGGCGCTTTGCTTTGCAAATAAAATTTGCCGTCCTTATCAATTGTCATTTGCAACAACGGGTCGGTAACAGTCAATGTATCGGGCATATAATTCAACGTTAATACGCGCCACAAGCCATAGGACATTTCAATTTTCGGCAAATCGGTGATAACCGCCCCATCGGGTTTAAGTACCGACAAATCTTTGATTTGCAAGTGGAATAAGCCGTTTTCTTCGGCACGCGCGCCTAATTCGACAGACCGGACATCAACGATAATGCCGGCATCTTTGGGAACGAATCGGTCAATCAAAAACGGTGCCAAAAAATCCACGTTAAGCGGATGAACGCTGAGCCGCCAAAACGCAAGGCTTATAAAAATAATCATGACGGCAAACAAAACTTCGAGTGTCCTGAGCGTCAAACGCAACGTATGTTTGGAAATTTTAAATACCCACTTTCCCATTTTTTAAAGGCCCCCTATGAACGATACTATAGTTAAAATTCCCCAACAAATCAAGCCGGATATAACGGGGGAAGCCGTCCATGAAATGGCAATATTACCCAACATTGAATATTTTAGCCCGTAGCCGCCTTTGGCCAAAGACACGCCCACAATAGCGCCGATTGTTGCGCTGGAAATCGGAATCGGCACCATCGGGAAAGACGGTAAGCCGAACTGTCCCAAAAAGAGCCTCAGCCCGCTCCAAGAAAATAAAAACAATGTCAATGCCCCGGAAAACACGACGATAAGCGCTTCCATCGGGGACAGCGGGAACAATCCCGACCCCATTGTTTTAATCACTTTTGTATCGGCAACCATAAATCCCGCACCGATAGAAATACACACCAATATTGTAATCAATAGCGGCGACAACGACGAAGCCAAAAAGTACGGCGCAGAAATACTGGCCACATTGTTGGCGCCCAACGCATACGCCGAAAAAGCCCCCATTATAATCAATCCCGCCCGCATAAACAAATCTTTATACAACAGCGGCATCGGATATCTTTTCAATCCGACGCGCATAATTTTAAATACCACGAATGCCACCAACGCGGCCAAAAACGGGCTGTAAATCCACGCCAGGACGATTTTTTGCAACTGGTACGCATTGCCGGGCGCATTATAAAAAATACTCCAAGCCACAACCGACCCGACACTCGCTTGGGCAATCGATACCGGAATGCCACGATACGTCATACCCCACAAAACCAATCCCGCGGACATGCTGATGATAAAAGCATCCAACATCGTATGCACGCGCGCCAATTCCAACATGCTTGACGTCGTTCCCGACCCGCCGAAAATAGCGCCAAGCACAACAAAGACAATCGCGATAAACGTTGCCGTTTTGGGATTGACCATGCGCGTAAAAATCGCTGCACCGAAAAGATTGCTGAGGTTATTGCGCCCAAGCGACCACCCTAAAAACAAACCACCGATGAGGTATAAATTAATCAGCATCCGGATTCCTTACAACGAATGTTTGGCCGACATAATCGTTACATTATCGGCAACGTCTTCGGCAATATCCGAGATGCGTTCAATGCTTTTGATGTAATCGTTCAATTGCATTTGAACACTTAAAGACCATTTTTTGGTATCAAACACTTTTGTTTTGAGCGCTAAAGCTTGCTTATCCACCTGATGCTCCAAAAACGATGCTTGGCGGGCGAATTCTTCGAGTGATAGGCCCGAAAAAAAACAACGCACGGCCACAATCAGTGCATTGACACATTCCAGCGTCGATTTAACCATATCCAACAATGGGTCATGCAATTCTTTGGGCAGTTTGATTTTTTGCGCCGTCATAAGAATCAAAATTTCTTCATATCGGTTTATCACCCGATCGCATCCTTCCAACAATTTAATAATGTCAGACCGCACATCGGGCAAAATCATTTGGATATACAATTGTTTTTCGACATCGCGCCTGAGCATATCATTTTTTGTTTCAAAAGCACTGACCTGTTCGGCGATATCGGCAAATTCGGCCGTACCGCCTTTGTCGAAATACCGTTCAATCCCTGCCGAAAATAAAAAGCCGGCATGAATAATATTCNNTCGGCGATTTTAAGTTCCACATCCCGCGTGCGTTTAAATAATACAAAGCCTTGTTCATCTGCCATTTAAAACTCCTTACCCGCTACGGGCGTTCTTTAAAAATCCTTGCGTTTATCCGTTTAAACCTTTTTAACACCGTTCATTTTTATTCCTTTGCATCGTCCTTTTTGTTTAAGCCTGCTAACGACGCTTTCATAAAGCCGTCCAAATCGCCGTCCAAAACGCCCGCCGTCGNNCGTTTCATAACCGGTACGCAAATCCTTGACCATCTGATACGGTTGCAAAACATATGAACGGATTTGATTGCCCCACCCGTTGTCGCCTTTGCTGAGCTCGACGGCACCTTGGGCTTCTTCACGTTTTTTAAGCTCCAATTCATATAAACGCGCCCGCAACATGTTCCAAGCTTCTTCCTTATTTTGATGTTGCGACCGCCCTGTTTGGCTTTGAGCCACAATGCCGGTCGGAATATGCGTGATACGGACAGCACTTTCGGTTCTGTTGACATGTTGGCCGCCCGCACCGCTGGCTCGGTAAACGTCAATGCGCACGTCAGCGGGATTAATGTCAATATGAATCGTATCGTCCACGACCGGATATACCCAAACGGACGAAAAACTTGTATGGCGCCTGGCGTTCGAATCAAACGGCGAAATACGCACTAACCGATGTACCCCCGATTCATGTTTTAACCAACCGTAGGCATTATGGCCCGAAAATTTTAACGTCGACGATTTAATGCCCGCCTCTTCGCCGATGCCTTCTTCAAGCAAGGTGACCTTAAAGCCGCGTTTTTCGCCCCAACGCATATACATACGCCGCAACATGCTTGCCCAATCTTGCGATTCGGTGCCGCCCGCGCCCGAATGGATTTCCAAAAACGCGTCATTTTTGTCCGCCTCGCCCGATAACAGGCTTTCCAGTTCAGCCTTTGACACGGCCTCTTCCAAATTCATAAAGGCAACTTCGGCTTCGGCCAATAAAGCTTCATCCCCCTCAGCCTCGGCCAATTCAACCATGTCGCGCCCATCAACGATTTGATTTTCAAGGTCGGTAACATCAGACAAACTCGCCGCCAAAATATTGCGTTCGCTCATTAATTTTTGCGCATTTTGAGGATTATCCCACAAATTGGCATCCGCCGTCAAAGCGTTCAATTCGTCCAACCGCTCGGTGGCATCTTGCCAATTCAACCGTTTTTTAAGCAGTTCAATGGCTTTCATATATTTATCATTTTGCGCCGCAATTTCCGCCCGCATTTATAACTCCTGCCTTTATCTTTTGCATTTGGCTATAAACCAAACGCCCTGTTGCTTATTATTGCGCTTGGTCGGCGACATTTTGAACTTCGGCATATTCGCGCGTTTCCACCGGGAAAACCGCCCACAATAAAATGCTCGCTACCGCCAACACCAAAACCACAATTGTTAAATATTTAATCATTTTTCCCCCTTTTTTGTTGTTAAAATAAAACCTCTATATTTTGTTTTCTCATGTCAAAACTTGTTGTTCAAAAATTATCCGCCCTATCAAATGCTTGTTTAATAAGACAACAACATAATCCGACCCCATTAACCTGACATAAGGCTTTGCTCCTTCTGAATCAGGCCGCATCAATACAAACCGGCGCCGCGCACGCTTGGGCCGAATGATACGGGTGGTGTTGTGGCCGGTCCGATTTTCAGAGATTTCATGAAAGAAGCGTTAAAGGACGTTCCCGATATTCCGTTCCGCGTGCCCGAAGGGGTGCAGTTGGTGCGCGTCAACGCATTGACCGGCAAACCAGCCAAGCAAAGTCCGTTTTAACGGCCGTGCAGCCGAACCCGTTCCGCGCGCAATAACGCCGGTTAAAATATTAACCATTTG
>DLOI01000047.1 GCA_002477185.1 Alphaproteobacteria bacterium UBA7488
AATAATTGTTCTTCGGTTAAACCGATAAGAGGGCTTTTTAAAACACAAGCCAAATTCAAATCATCATTTTGCAACAAGGCAAATTTTGCCATGGCCAACAAATCTTGCACAGCGATATGATTCGTAATAACCAAACGGTCAATGCCGGCAACCGGTACATTATATTCTTTTAAAAATCGTACCAGTTCTCCCACAAATTTGCGGCGCCGTTGCACAAGAATTAAAAAATCTCCCGGCTTAATAGGACGGCCTTGGGACGGCAAGATTTCTTTGCTTTCAATGTTTAACCGAAGAACAATTATTTGATGTGTGTTACAATCGCGGTGCCAAAACTGTTTGGGAGAGAGTTAATAATCTTTTTCCCGATAAAGCTGCCCTGCTCGGACAAATCATGGATAATGCCGACAAAATGCCACCGTTTGAATTTTTTTCATATATTTTAAGCGTTTTAGGCGGCCGCAAGTATTTTGTTGCGCGTTTGGGCGACGAGGCCAATGAAGCATTGGATGAGTTTTTAAATTTGTGCATGACATTTGAGCAAAATAATACTTCTTCTTTACAAGGTTTTTTAACTTGGATATCGGAAAAATCCATTGAAATCAAACGCGATTTGGATAACAGTTCTGTCAATGCGGTGCGTATTATGACAGTACATGGTTCAAAAGGTTTACAAGGCAATATTGTATTTCTGCCCGATACACGCTTTGTTCCGCGTACGCCTGCCCGCTTTGTTTGGGATAAAAAGGGCAATCCGCTGTGGATACCCAATAAAAATGCGCGAACCGAAAAAAATGATGAAATTTTTGATGAACTCGATACATTGCGTATGCAAGAGTATCGCCGTTTGTTATATGTGGCCATAACGCGTCCGAAAGACCGATTGTATATTTGCGGATGGGAAGGGAAAAAACAAGCTGTTGCAGGAAACTGGTATGATTTAATATTGGGCGCAATAGAATATACCCCCGATGAAGACGGCATCATTCGTTTTAAATCCGCTCAACGTAAAGAGGTTAACCCCGAACAAATTCAAACCCAAAAAGAAACGCCTATTGAATTGCCGCCATGGGTGTATACTTCCCCTCTTCCCGAACCCGTACCGCCTAAACCTTTGGCACCATCGAAACCCGTCGATGAAACGGTTATTGATGAATCGGCTTTAACGGCAGCTCAAGAATTGGCGATGCGCCGCGGTACATATATCCATAAACTGTTACAATTTTTGCCACAAATTGCCCCCGAAAAACGTAAAACCACGGCCGAAAAAATTAAACCGCAAGATATTGATTTGCCAGATAATTTTTTTGATGTATTTGAAAATCACAACTTCAAAGAGCTGTTCGGGCCTAATTCTTTGGCGGAAGTTCCCGTTGTAGGAGTTATTGATGGGCGTGCCATATCGGGGCAAATTGACCGTTTGGTTGAAAAGGAAAATGAAGTTTTAATCGTGGATTTTAAAAGCAATCGATATGTTCCCTCTTCTCCTGATAAAATTCCGCAAGTTTATAAAACACAAATGAGCACATATAAAGCATTGCTTAAAAATGTCTTTCCTGCTAAGATGATTAAAACATATTTACTGTGGATTGAAAATATGTCGTTAATGGAGATAGAATAAATGATAAAAAAATTGATGATTGTTTGTGTGTTGGGATTTTTTGCCTGTGCGTGCCAAAGTATTCCGGATACGCCGGAAAATTTTGAAGCCGTGACGGTTGAAACGGAACATTTTTCATTCCGCATTTTTCAAAAACAAATTACGCCCGGCAAACCCGTTCGTTTTTATATCGAAGGCAATGGCAACCCGAATCCCGATAATTTTGTTGCTTTAAAAATGGCACAAAATGACCCATCGCAAAATGTCATTTATTTATCCAGGCCTTGCCAATTTATAGACAGCCGCGCTTGTTCAAACGCCGCCATTTATACAACGGCTCAATTCCATGAAGAAATTTTGGGCGAAATGCAAGAATTGACCGCTTATTTAATCAATAAATATAAGGTTCCGGCCGTAGAATTTGTGGGCTATGACGGTGGTGCGACAATTGCGATGCTTTTGGGGACACGCGTGCCTCAAACGCGCCGTATTATTACTGTTGCCGGCATTTTGGATTTAAACAGCTATACGGCTCACAATGAATTAAAGCCGTTTAATGACAGCTTGAACCCTGCCGATGAAAGAAATATTATTGCAGCTATCCCTCAAATTCATTACGTCGGCGGGAAAGATGAAATTACAACAAAACGGATGGCAGAACGATTTGTGGCACGGTTGCAATCGCCGCGCTCCGCAGTCGTCAAGGTTGTTCCGTCCTTGGGGCATGACGGATGGGAACGTGTTCAATTTGATTATTATTAATCTATAGTTATTTAAAAGGTATTTTTAATTTAAATAAATCTTGGCACCTGTTATGGGTGCCTTTTTTTACTTACGTGAAACGGGCATATTTGTCACTATGAGCGGGCAAAATCGATATTTCAGTGTGCTGTTAGTCCAACTGCATCGTACCGATTGTTTCCAAATCGTCATCTTCGTTAATAAAATCTTCGGGCATTGGTGCAACAGATTTTATTTTTGCCATTTCTTTATATTCAGACAAATTATAATACATCGGCGTTTGTCCGACAATCGGACGATGCATTTTACTGGAAAATAAAACGATTTGTTTCGTATTGGGCATATTTAAGAAAGTTGAACCGCCGATGACCGTATCATCCTTGGTTTTAATTTTAAGTTTATGTTCATTCCAAAAAGTTGCTCCCATACCTTTATGGCTACCGGGTAAGAGAGAACCCGACAAATCAAGTTTACCATAACTTTTATCATAGCTGCGAACAACTTTTGTTAAAGTTTCAATACCTTTGTTTAATTTATTACGTGTTTCGGTATTGTTAGAGCGTTTAATAATTTTGGCTGCCACCGAACTCATAATTGTATCGGCTGTTTCTTGATCATATTTTGATGAAATCTGATGCCAATCCTGAACGCAAATAAAAAATGAATTTTGTTTTGACCGCCCGAAAACAATCCCATCCGTAATACTTTTTAACGAGGGCATCTGATGGAATTCGTCCAAAATAAATGTCATAGGATATGGTCCCATCTCATCTTGGTTAGGGCCTGATTTCATCAAAGCATTCATTGACATATTGATAAATAAGCTGTTGACAAGCATAGTCGAGCCCAAATCCGATAAAGGCACTGACAAATAAATTGTAATTGGTCTATATGTACCGCTTGTATCTTGGATGCCGCGCAATTGGTCGTAATTGATGTCGTTCATAGATGTGCGCAATCTGACAGCGGCATTTTTAAAGATATTAATACCCGAAAGAGCCATTGTATTATTCCGAAAAATTGGCGAGGCCCAGATGCATGTTTTGCGATGTTGTTGGATGTTTTAAACAATACGCAAATGAAATACAACGAGCAATTAAAACAACGCCGACTTGAACAAGATGTAACGGCTTTAAATACCGATGCCTGGAAAATGATTTTGGAAGAAGTTGTGTTGGAAACGGCTTATTACGGCTA
>DLOI01000114.1:0-1429 GCA_002477185.1 Alphaproteobacteria bacterium UBA7488
GCTTTGTCTTCGGCAAAAGAACGGTATTGCCGCTTCTACCGAAGCGTGTTTGGATGCGACCGTCCCCGTGATTTCGGTCATTATTGGCGAAGGCGGTTCGGGCGGTGCGATTGCGATGGCGGCGGGCAATAAAGTCATGATGCTTGAAAATTCGATTTATTCGGTTATTTCGCCCGAAGGGTGTGCATCGATTTTATGGAAAGACCATAAATATGCCCCGAAAGCAGCCGAAATTTTAAAATTGACGGCTCAGGATTTATACAATTTCGGCGTGATTGACGAAATTATTCCCGAACCCGTCGGCGGTGCCCATAGGTTCCCAGAAGATGCGATGATGAATGTTAAAGAATCCCTTAAAAAAGCGTTAAAAGAATTGGATGGCAAATCGGGTGACGAACTTAAACGCACGCGTCACGACAAATTTTTGGAAATGACTCGTTTGGGCGCATAAAATTGCGGAGCAACATATCCGTTTTTTATGAGCATTCGGTATAGCGTTTCTTTTTATTCTTAAAAGGGATTTATTTTTAAAAAATAATTTTTCTTGGACATATCATCCGATGAAAAATATGTAAAATCAAACTTTTCTTGCAGAATTAAACATTTGTCTATTTTTTTGTTGACAAGCTGGACCGAATCGGTTATGATGCCTTTATCTGCCAACTTTTATAATATTTTTTAAGGGAGTCCATCAAATATGTCTGAAATCAACATCCACGAATATCTTAAACGCAAATTGGATTTCGAATCAAAATTGGTCGGTGCGGATATGGAACAAGCCTGGATAAATTTTCATACAGTCATGAAAATTTTGAAAAATTCCAAATTGGACAAACAACGCATTACGGCATTTTCACTTTTAAGCGCTTCTTTTAAAGAAAAGAAAGTGCCGGGATTTAGCGGCTTTAATTTGGCAAGACAACGCTATTTGATTGAGGTCTCAATGCAAACGGCCGAATATTATCAAGCACAAAAAAGAAAAACCGCCAGCCAAACCCCAAAAATCACAGGCTGTTGGGCAATGGTTAAAACACGTTAAAAAATTAATTTCAACCATAAATAACACTGATAAAGGAGGTGACCCATGACGAGAGAAATCAAAAGACCGCAATTAACCGATATTGAAAAATTGCCATTGTTTTTCCAAGACTTATACGAAAAATGGAATTATGAAAAGGGTCATGATTTAACACCCCGGNNCCAGCCGTTTGCATTGTAACCCCGGCAGGTTACCGACATCATCGCCGAGTTAAAATTAGCCTCAGAAATGGCCGATTACTCTTTGGCACGAAACATACCGATTGGCCGTGTGTTTAATCAAGTAAGCAAACACCCCGATTTATTCCCTTCGGCGGCTTTTGTTTCGCCGCGTGGGCGCGCAACGGCTTATTTTAAAGCAGAAAATTACATTAACGCCGTATCGGCAAAA
>DLOI01000114.1:1456-3168 GCA_002477185.1 Alphaproteobacteria bacterium UBA7488
GATTCTTGCAAAAGCGGCGGGATTTTTTCGCGGATAAAGTGGTCAAATTACAAACAAATGGCCCGGAATGAAACAACGTTTAGATAACCGGCGACAATTTGGATAAAGGGTGCAACAAGCATTTTAAAACCTCTTCATATTTTTAAACCCCTCCCAGCGAAGGGGTTTTTTTAGGTTTTAAAAACGTTTTTCATACAAATATTTGACGCATCCGTAAAAGGGATTATAACATTTCCCCTTTAAAAGCGTAATAAATCAAACATCTCGGCGGACAAAGTGACTTTGCGCCATGATAAAATGTACCTTTAAAAGGATGGCAAATAAAACATTCCGGCGGATGAATGATATTTTCATGACCCTATTTTCTTTTTAAAAAGACAATGAATCAAAAGGTAACAGGTTCAGTTTTTGTGAACTGTTTTTCTATTTTCCCTTTAAAAACGACGGCAAATCAAAACGGTCATCCATAATCGTCGGAATTTCTTTGGGCTTCGTTTTTTTGTCTTTAGTCTTGCCCATCAACCCCGGCACCAAATCAAACAAACTGCCACGCGCCGCCTTGACATTCGCATCGGCCTTTTTAACGTCGACATTGACGGGTTCTTGAATTTCGGGAACCTCATCCACAGGCACCGCCGCGGGAATTTCGGGAATTTCTTCATCAAACAACGGCGGTTCGGGTACCGTATGGGTTTGTGAAACCTCCACCGCAATATCGACACATGACGGCGGCGGCGGCGTTGCAAAATCTTGCGCCGGCAATTCTGTTTGGGTAATCGTAACCGTTGTTGTTTCAATCAATTCGGGTTGTTCCGTTAAAGTTTCAGGTTCTTCGGCAACCGGTTCGATTTCGGGAACAAACGGCACAGGCACAACCGTTTCTTGGGCGGACGGTTTCGGGCGTTCCGGCGCGGGTGCGCTTATGTCGCGGCGGAAAANNCCCCCGTCCTTTAAAATACCCGTTGCAACTAACGAAACGCGGATTTTACCTTCCAATTCATCATTAGTGGTCGTACCGAAAATAATATTGGCATCTTGCGATAATTCGGACGTAATGCGTTCGGTTGCCAAATCGACTTCGCTTAACGTCAAATCCGACCCGCCCGAAATGTTGATTAAAATGCTGCGCGCCCCTTTAATCGTGCCTTCTTCCAACAAAGGATTCGAAATGGCTTTTTCCGCCGCGACATAAGCGCGGTTTTCTCCCGATGCTTCGCCCGTACCCATCATCGCGCGGCCCATTTGGGCAATCACCGTTTTGACATCGGCAAAATCCAAATTAATCAACCCCGGATTCATCACCAAATCGGTAATTGAACGCACGCCTTGGCATAACACATCGTCGGCAATTTTAAACGCTTCGGCAAACGTTGTCGAATCGGCAACAATGCGGAACAAATTTTGATTCGGAATCACAATCAACGTGTCCACGACTTTTTGCAATTCTTCAATGCCGTTTTCAGCCGTGCGCATGCGCTTGCCGCCTTCGAAACGGAATGGTTTGGATACCACGCCGACGGTTAAAATGCCCATGTCTTTGGCAACTTTGGCAATTAATAACATGATTACGACGGANNCGCCGCCCATGCCGGCCGTGATAAACAATAAGTGTAAACCCGTTAGATATTCTTTAATTTTATCGACAGCTTCTTCGGCCGATTGGCGCCCGATTTCGGGGTCCGCACCCGCACCCAACCCTTGCGTCAAAGACA
>DLOI01000005.1:0-6505 GCA_002477185.1 Alphaproteobacteria bacterium UBA7488
CGGGTGCCATTAATGCGGAAGTGGCCGACCGCTTGTTGCAATTTTTCAAAAAAGCGCAACGGTTTAAAAATAAATAAGACGCGGCATTTAAACGAATGGCTTTTCATTTTCAAGGGCTTAAAAATGAGCAAGCCTCAAGCGCTTTTATGGTAACGGATTATCCCTGCAAAAACCGACGGCACATCAGTTTTTCCCCTACACCTTTACGGCAGCAGGCCTTTTCCGGTAAAACCGTCGTTATATAAGCAAGGCTCAAAGTTTTTTACACGCCTTTTGGATAACCGGCACTTAGCACTTTTATTTCAATGCCGACAACGCCGTATTTTTTTTGCGCCGACGGCGTATAAAATTCTTCCAAAACACTGAGCAATTCTTCTTTTGCATCAAATCCGCCCTGGCGCGGGGTAATGCATTTTGTGCATAATGTTTCAAAATCGGGCGCAGTATGTAAAGCAACCACTTCGGCCATAAAATGGTCATTTTTATCCGACCCGTTTGTAAATTCGATTTTGTCGCCTACCTTTATTTGACGGCGTTTGTCATCATTTAAACGCAGTTCAACAGTCTTTTTACCAGATTTTAATAAATTATAATATTTTTCTTGAACACGCATGAAATGCATCTTGTTATTCTCCCCTATTTATTTTATATTGAGTTTATATCGTGTTTATTTCATAAAAGCAAGGGGGCTATAACACATGGAATATGTCATCATATCAACAACGATTGACACCGAAAAGGCAGCCAAAAAATTGGCGGCCGATATTGTCAAGCACAAACTGGGCGCTTGCGTACATATTCAAGGTGTGACCAGCATTTACACGTGGAACGATAAAATGTATGAAGAATCCGAATATGAACTCAACATAAAAACAACCGCCAAATTGTCGCGCAAATGCCAAGATTTTATTGCGTCGGTTCACACTTATGATTTGCCTGAAATTATTGAAACGCCCATCACAAGCGGCAGCGCCGATTATTTGCGCTGGATTAAAGACAATACGGCATCGTAACAGTGTATTAAAATGAAACCTTTCACAAAAGCCTATTTTAAATCGTCATAAAAAAAGGGGGAAATATGACACCATTTATGTTACTCATCGGATGTATCATCACGTTGTTGATGTTGGCAAGGCCGTTTTTATATAAACCCATTGCCGTTTATTTCCCCGCCGAATTATCGTCGGCATTTACAAGCATTTGGGTTTTGTTCGGCGTCATTGTCACATTGCCGTTTTTTTATGACTCATTAAACCCGCATGTTTTAATCAATCATCCTATTGCCCTATGCGTTACGGCTGTTAAAGGTATCGTACTTTGGCTGCTTATCAAATACCAACAAGTTTTAAACAAAGTCAGTACATCGTCCAGCGTTTTTTATGCCTTTATCGCAATGGCGTTCGGCACGCTTTTAATGAATTTGTTTTTCGGCGAAAATTTATCGCCCATCCACTTAAGCGTGATTATCGCATTGGGCGTTTTGGGATTTGTCTTTATGTTCAAAGGCGATTTAAAACGCTTGTCAAAAAAGGACAAATTGATTTTCGCCGTGCTGGTTTGTTTAATGACCTATGCAATTGTTGCCGACCATGTTTCAATCAATGCATTCGGTTGGTATCCGCATTTGGTTATTTCAACACTTGTTATGTTAATTTGTTCCATCATCTATGGCATCAGCAAAACAGATTTGAAAAACATTTTAACAAACCCGAAAGTCATCGTTGCGGGGTTCGTTTACACCTTTGGCGAATTCGTCATTACATTTGCAAACGTCAATATTATGCCGGTCAGTTTCGTATCACTGTTTAACCGCTTGTCGGCGCCGTTGGCGATGATTATTTCGGCAAAAATTTACCATGAACAAACGGTTAAAAACCAAGCGTTGTTCGGCTTATTGGCGTTCGGTTTATCGTTAATTATCATATTCACTTAAAAAAATGGAGTACAAAATGCGTTTAATCCCCCTTTTCCTTTTAATGTTTATTCCGGCCCTTATCATGGCGGCACCGTTTGAAACAATCGCTCAAAATACACCTGCGATTGACAAAATCCTGATTCATAAAAGTGCGCGCAAAATGTATTTATCGTCAGGCGATAAAATTGCCAAAGAGTACGATATTGCGTTGGGCTTTGAACCGTTGGGTGCAAAAGAAGAACAAGGCGACGGCAAAACGCCCGAAGGCCTTTACAAAATTTCCGGCCGCAATGCCAAAAGCCGGTATCACAAATCGTTGCGCGTCAATTATCCGGCGCAAAAAGACCTTGAAAACGCGCGCGCAAAAGGTATCAAAGACCCGGGCGGCGACATTATGATTCATGGACTCCCGAACGGCATGGGCGCTATCGGACGCGCGCACCTGCTCAAAGATTGGACGCTTGGGTGCATTGCCGTGACATCCGATGAAATTGATGAAATTTGGGATTTGGTTCCAATCGGCACAACGGTTGAAATCCGCCCGTAATTTTATTTATGATATCTGAGCGTTTTTCATTTTTCCCGATGTCGGTTTTCCACGATGTTGAGTGAAAAAAGGCACTTTTTTCAGAAGTATAAGTGATGCGAAAACAGTCACAAAAAAGTCATACAAAAGTCTTTTTTTTATTTGATTTTTAGCAGCACATACGATATTATGGTCAAGAGCCCATGAGAGTACTTGTGGATAAATTCAAAACCACTTTTAAGGAGATATAAAAATGAAAAAATTTGCTTTGATTGCCGCTTTGATGTTGACACTTGCCGCTTGCACAGGTACACGTGGCACAATCGGCGGCCAAAAAGTTTGCACAAACGATTACTTGCTCGGCGTTTTGTCCATCAGCGAAATCGTTGCACCTTGTGGCAAATAAGCTGATTAAAAAAAGCTATAAAATTCCTCTTGAAATGCAAGGGGAATTTTTTTTATACTGATATCAGTTTTTTAAAGAAATATTATAATTCCTGATAAGGAAACCATGCCAAAATTAATACTTATACGCGGTAATTCGGGCAGCGGCAAAACAACGCTTGCAAAAACTTTGCAACACAAATTCGGGCATGGCACCTTGCTTATCAGCCAAGACGTGGTTCGCCGCGAAATGTTGTATGTTAAGGACGGCCCCGACACACGGGCTATCGGGTTGTTGCAAAATTTATTATCCTATGGATATCACAATTGTGAAACCGTTATTATGGAAGGAATATTAAGAGCATCTTGGTACAAACCGCTGTTTGAATCTGCCCTAGAAAAATTCGGCAAAAACATATTTGCCTATTATTATGATTTGCCGTTTGTTGAAACACTTAAACGGCATCAAAGCAAACCCAATAAGAATGAGTTCGGCGAAGAACTGATGCGCACTTGGTGGCGGGAAAAAGACACCATCGGTTTTATAAAAGAAACAATGCTGAGTGCCGAAATAACTTTGCAACAAGCCACCGATATTATATATGCCGACGCCACCAAAACGCCGTAGATTTTTAACGCTTTTCATCAAGCAAAAATTATGATAGACTATGGGGGTATTATAAAGGAGCAATGCCGATGAAAAGTAAAACGTTAAAGGCTTTCGCAACCGCCACTGCCGTTTTGGGTGCATCGCACGTTATAGTTCAGGCCGAAGATAAAACAACGCCCCTTGAACAAATCGAAAATCCGTTTAAAGATTTAAGCGATGATGCCGCCTTGATGAAACGGGCAATAGAGACAATAATGGAACAAAATTTTCCCGAACTTTGGAATGAGCGAAATGGCGGCGATATTGCCATGTATAACACGATAACAACATTTGAAGAAGTGCAAGCCAAAAGCCGACACAATACAACATGGGAAAAAGAAGACATTTGCGCTTTGTTCCATTTAACTCCCACACAGCGGTTGGCATTTTTTAAACAACTTGACCACGAACAAAAACAAATCCCTTTGGTAAATGATGATGCCGTTTTGTTAGCTGACGGAATGACTCGTGAGCAAATAAAAGAATTTCGCCGCATAAATACGCGCCAAGATTCATACAGGTTTGCCGATATCGGCGCTTTAATCGATTCGGTATTGGAAGCTTATTTAACGCCAGACCCTTTATATGCAAACAAACCCGAAAAAGTGATAAAAAACGCGCCGGTTATGAAAAAACCGCAACGATTCCGTGACGGATAGCGGTGAAAATTTTATCATGTAAAAAGGGAATAAAGTGATAAAGGGCACAAATCCCAAAAAGGCAGAACGGATAAAAAAAGGCAAATTAAAAGGGCGCCCCTACAAGCACCCCTTTCCCATTTATTTAAATATTTTAACGGCCCTTATTCGTAAAACCTGTCGAACAATTTTTTTAAATCCTCAATCGCTCCGTCGGGGGCATTGTCGTCGGCACGTGATTGAACGGCCAAATACAGATGTTTTTTCATCATATTTGTTTCTACGGCACGTACAGCTGAACGTATAGCTTTGAGCTGAATAATAATATCCGGTGTTGCGCGATGTTCTTCTATCATTTTTTTTACGCCCGAGATTTGACCGGCAATGCGGTTGAGGCGCGGTAAATTTTCAATATGATCCGTTTTGTTAATATCCATATTTTGACCCTTTCTTAAAAGTCGTTAACTTATACATTAACCGTTTACACATTTATGCGCAGTTACGGCACATCTTTGCATAAAGGATTTACATATCTGTTTTTCCGGTGCTTGGAGCAAAATTTACTGCCTGAGCGCAACTGCCCGAAGGGCACATATAAACATATGCTTTTCCTTTATGGATTTATAACATACAAATGTAAAATATGTCAATATAATTAAATAGATAGTCCAAAGCATACGGATGCATCGAAGTGGTATTTTTCGCTAAGTCGGCATATTTAAAAGACTTATAGGCAATTGATTTTTAAAAAAAATTTTTTTATAGGCATTTATCTGCGGCTTTTAAGGTGTATTTTTCACACGGGAATGAAAAAAATTTTTAATTTCAACATATTAAAGTATGCCAAAAATTAACAAAAACGAATCAAAAACCGCCCGAAAACATATTTAAAGGCTCAACAAGAATATTTGGCTATTGTCAAACATACGGTTTTGCCATCAGCTGCAAAATCTTTCACTTGGCAATGTTAAATGATAAGCGCAAATTTTATCTTTGTGTCATGTGTGTGCATACTATGTCTTATTTTTTAAACATACTGCGATTTTGTTATGTACCCGCTTTCAAATACAGTTCAAAAACGCCGTTATACGTTGCGAATGCTTGTTGACGTGATTTTGAAAGCGGGTTTCTTTTTCAAAACGATTAAAAAAACCGAAAGCAATATCAACATTATCCCTGTACAAATACGCAAACTTAAATGTTCATGAAAAACCAAGACGCCGAAAAACACAGCCGTGACGGGTTCCAATGCGCCGATAATTGCCGATAAAGTCGGACCAATGATTTTTATTGAAATAGTCATAGTTTCCAACGATACAATGGTTGGGATTACGGCCAACGCCACAACGCACCCCCATGCCAGCGGCGTATGGAGCATTTGCAAATCCGTCCCAAAGTGCAAATTAAACAAATAAACAAACAACCCAAAAAACATCACATAAAACGTGACAATGGAATAATTGACCTTTTTAAGAGCGGGATTTTTTTTAATCCCAACCATATACAGCGCATAAGTTAACGCCGAAATTAAAACCAGCGCAACACCCCATAAATTAATGGCCTTGCCCGCTTCACCTTTATAAAAAAGCGCAATGCCGATGCTCATCAACACAATTGATACAATTGTTTTTTGCGAGATTTTTTCATGATAAAACATCGCCATAATCAACGCGACCATAATCGGATAAACAAATAAAATGGTCGAAGCAATACCGGCATCAATGTAGTTATAACTTGAAAATAACGTTAATGAAGACAGTGCGAACAAAATTCCCATCGGTACCAATGCCCGTAATTGGCGGGTGGAAATTTTTAATGAAACCTTTTTATAAAACGCCAACCAAGCGCCGAATATCAAAACGGCCAAAAAGTATCTGTAAAATAAAACGCTGTTGACGCTGAACCCCAATTTAAACAACGGCAACGCAAATAACGGATTCGTGCCGTAACAACTGGCGCCGAACATAGCCATAAACGTCCATTTTGTTTTTCTGCGCATAAAAGCCCCTTTGAATTTTAACCGATTGGTGCGCAGGATAATCTTAAGCCTTACTGTTGTCAAGCATTTACCATTTTAAAATCATTCTTTTTTAATGGTATCTTCGGCTGTTTATTTGGGCAAACATTTGCGAATGCCATGGGCTATTCAATGCCTTTTTTATCGACACCGTTCAAAAACCAAAAGGTTGCCGTTGTTTAAATTGGGGNNAGGGAAGATAACATTTGACGGGTTTGTAAGGCACCAACACATTCATCACCGTCAATCATTTAGATACGCACAAAAAACGCATAACCCACACGAATTAACTTGGCGGCCAACTTCGTTTATCTTATAAAGCTGTTCCCTTTTGCGGGCAAAATAAATGCGACATGTCCGCGCCTTCCAATTCAAG
>DLOI01000005.1:6559-7588 GCA_002477185.1 Alphaproteobacteria bacterium UBA7488
CCCGTCAAATGTTATCTTCCCTAAATTGGGTTATGCCCCACAGCTCCCCCAACAGCTTGGGCAGATATAGCTTTTTTCCCGTCGGCTTGTGCGATTTTTTTAGAAATATTCCCGTAAGTTATTGTTGTTCCATAAGGTATTTCACATAAGATTTTCCAAACCCGTTGCCGAAACAAGCTGCCGCTTGGCGCCAACGGCAGNNGGCGGATTTTTTCCTTGGAAATAACGGTCCAGCCATTCTTTGGCCACCCGAAAAATTTGCAAATCGTTTTTTTCTCGCAAATCGTCCGACATGGTTGCGGCATAGTATTTTTGTTTTTCAATCCACAGACCTGTTAAATGAGTACCGTTACTGGCCAACAATAGGTTCCCGAACGGCGATTTGTAAGTTGTTTTATAATGCATATCTCCCCCCTCGTTTGGTTTTTCAACTTACCTTATTATTGCATACATTTTCATGGATGCCAATTTTCTTTTTCTTAATTTGCTCATGATAAAAATAATTAACTATTGTCGGCAAAGCAGCAAATGGCCGTATCAAACGGTCATTGTTTACAACATACTCAAGTCCTTTTATTTTAGCAAAGGCCTTTATTTCGTCATTCAATTCTTCCCAGTAACATTTATTATTTTGATTATATATTTCATAATACAAAGGGTAAAATGCAGGATAAACCCGCTTTACATAATCCATAATGACAGATTTATAATTTCCGCGCAGATTAAGATTTTCCAACCATATCAAATTACATTGTGACTGTACTCTTGTAATAATGGCTTTAACATCGGTAATTTGAGGAAAAATCGGGGATATAAAGCAAGTTGTTCGTACACCTGCATCATGAAATATTTTCATGGCTTGCAATCGCCGTTCAATAGAAACGGCATTGTCCATATCTTTCTGAAACTCATTGTCCAACGTATTTATTGACCACGAAACACGCGCATCATGAAAACTTTTTATTAAATCCAAATCACGCAGAATTAAATCTGATTTAGTAGCAATACTCAGCTTTGCACCGCTTCCTT
>DLOI01000005.1:7600-9331 GCA_002477185.1 Alphaproteobacteria bacterium UBA7488
TTCGTATTTTTCTTCTTGCGGATTATATGGATCTGTTACAGAACCGATAAACAGTTCTTTCCCGGCATATTGCCCGGGATTCTTTGTTTCTTTCCAATACTTGACATCCAAAAATTCTCCCCAAGGTTCGGCATGTTTGGTAAAACGCTTCATAAATGAGGCATAACAATATTTACATCCGTGAGGGCAGCCAATGTACGGATTCACGGAATAGTCACAAACGGNNAAGGAAGCGGTGCAAAGCTGAGCACAAACGGGCAAATTTGATTTTGTGATAATGGATTTCACACTTGTTTCTTTGATAATCGGTCTCCGCAAGAAGAAAAATACGAACGTACTAAAGCATTGTTGACCCAATTAAAAGGAAGCGGTGCAAAGCTGAGCACAAACGGGCAAATTTGATTTTGTGATAATGGATTTCACACTTGTTTCTTTGATAATCGGTCTCATGTCTTACCTTTTAACATCTGCTTATTTCCAACTGCCAAAATGCAGTTGTTTGCCCAAATCGGCAACATTTTGTTCCAATTTCTCTTCATTCGGATCGGCATAGCCAATCCCGATTAAAACGGGTACCATATATGTCGCCGGGACTTTTAATTTCTCTTTCACAATATCATGTTCTTCATTAAGCGGTATCCTCATTGAACAGGCTAACCCTTCGGCTGTCGCGGCAAGGAATATATTTTCGATAACACACCAAATTGTAGAAAACGGATTCAAACGTGACACATATTTACCGTCAAGTTCCTTTGATTTAAACACGGGAATGATTACATAAGGGGCTTCCTTTAACATGGTGTACTGTCTTGGCATTGCATAAGCATACATTTTTTGAGCAAGCGTAATCGGGTAAGGTCTCGGAGCATTCAGATACTTTTTTGCATCAAACTTTTTCGCTATCTTCTTTGCACTTTCCAATACATATTCTTTTTCTTCATCAGTCCTTAATACGATGTAACTCCAGTTTCGATTGTGATTCCATGTCGGAGCCATATTGCCGGCTTTTAAAATCCTTTGGATAATATCAAAATCGACGTCTTTATCCAAAAATTCCCTTACTGTTCTTCTTGTATTGATTGCTTCATAAAGTTCCATTTTAATATACTCCTAATTCAGTTCATCAAATTTTTTCTTCATCAAATCAGAGAATAATGCCGTTAGCCGTACTAATTCGGCAATATCTTCCGATTCAGCCAATTGAGCCATCGCATCAATCTCGGCATTTGCCGCAGAAGGAATAATTTTCTTGGCATATTCATATCCGTCAGAAGTAAAACGTATAATCTTATTGCGGCGGTCTGTTTCAGATTCTGCAAGGGTAACATAACCTAATTTTAAAAACTTTTTGATAATTGCACTTATGGTTTGTTTTGTTGACGACATCCGTTCACAAATATAAGACTGCAAACAACCATCCTTCGCAAACCAAATAATATCTAAGACAAATAATTCATTTGTCGTCAAATTATGCCTTCTCGCACACGCTGTATAAGCTGCGTACTGCACATCACGCAAATGACAGTATTGGTTAACAAATTTTCTGACTTTTTCTCTTTTCATATGAAACTCATTTAATAAATAATTCAATAGTCCAATATTTGACTATTTTATAAGATCATATTTCCAATGTGTCAATAAAAAAAATCAGATTATAAAAATTTTTTCAGTAAAGGAAAAACGGCAGTTGTTATACCTGCCGTTTATATTGGTGATAATTAACTCACTTGA
>DLOI01000005.1:9355-18314 GCA_002477185.1 Alphaproteobacteria bacterium UBA7488
GATTATTATGATTATTACAAAAACGGAATGATATCGGTTTTATCATACAAATCCGTATGGTTAGCATTAGGAATAATCATCAGCTCTTTATTATTGCCAACCAATTTTTTATAAGCATCTTCGCTGAAATAGCGACTGTGAGCCTTCTCTCCGTGAATCATTAAAACCGCACTTTTAATTTCATCACTATAAGCCAAAATAGGCATATTGATAAACGACAAAGAAGATGTCATATTCCAACCCGTATTTGAATTTTTAGAACGCTTATGATATCCGCGCGGGGTTTTGTAATAATCATAATAATCCTTAACAAACTGCGGTTCTTCTCCTGTCAATTTATCAGGAAGTCCGGCTTCTGCGGCATAAGTTCCATTTTTAAAATCTTCCGTGCGCTGCGCATTGAGTTTTCTTTTAAGCTGATAGCGCGCTTCTTTATCCATCGCATCAAAATATCCGTTAGCGTTAACTCTGCTCATATCATACATTGTTGATGTAACCGTCGCCTTGATTCTGGGATCCATTGCTGCCGCGTTTAAAGCAAACCCGCCAAACCCGCAAATTCCGATAACACCGATTTTATCGGCATCAACATCATCTTGCACACTCAAAAAATCTACGGCGGCACTCATATCTTCCGTATTAATATCCGGTGAAGCGACCAAACGCGGTTTTCCACCGCTTTCACCTGTATAAGACGGGTCAAAAGCCAAAGCAATAAAGCCTCTTTCCGCGATTGTCTGTGCATACAGGCCTGACGCTTGTTCTTTAACCGCGCCAAAAGGGCCGCTAACGGCAATCGCCGGCAGTTTTTCCGCCCGTTTATTTTTTGGCGCATATAAATCCCCAACCAATTCAATACCATAGCGATTTTTAAACTTTACTTTTCTGACAGTAACATTGTCACTTTGAGAAAAAGTTTTGTCCCAATAATTGTCCAAATAAAATTTCCCAATAACAACCGTTACAACCATTGCCGCTACAATCAAAAAAACAACTAATTTCATTTTTAATCCTTTTCTTATAAATTTAAAAACTGCATTTTAATGATAGTTCTTAGAGTTAACTCTAAGTCAATATATTTTTTTAAAAAAATAAAAATCTTAAATACGAACAATTTCAACGGCATATTTTTACGGTTATTCCGCTTTGTCTTTTTTTATCATCTCCCGAGCATTTTAATATCAAATCATTTTGGGAAAATATGAATTTTTTATATAAAAAAATTTGAAACACTAGAACTGGCTGAAAACTTTTCCTTATACCGCATTGCAAAACAACACTCTGAAAAGAGTGCTGTTTGTATTGGCGATGTTTATTTCGCAATTTGCGAGATGATTTTGCAATTTATGATTTCTTTTGACTTTCATATGAATTTCATATACAAATAACAAACGAATAGATTGAGGAAAATATGAAAAATATTCCTACCGTATATTTAATCTGTGGTTTTCTTGGTGCCGGAAAAACAACCTATTCTAAAAAGTTGGCTCAAGAAATTGGCGCGATTCATCTAAACCCTGATGAAGTTTGTATGCAAAGATACAAAACTGAAGAATATGAAACTAATTGGGAGTTTTGTTTTACACAAACAATTAACCACCTATGGCAAGAAATTTCTACGCTTATCAAACAAAATAAAGATGTTATCTTTGATGTGGGCTTTTGGACTAAAACATCACGAAAGGAAGCGATAAATAAAATCAAGCAAATGGGAGGAAATTCGATAGTTTATTATATTTATGCTCCGGACACAGTCTTAAAACAGAGGCTGACAACAAGACGCGGAAAAATCGCCGAACAAAATCTCTTACATTTTGATAATATAAAAAAGTCTTTTGAAGAACCTACTCAAGATGAAATATTTATAACCATTAAAAATTATTAAGTTAAGTAAATCCATCTTTCTTCTTACAAGACGAAGCCTAGACTTTAAAACCTACGCAAAACCATTTTGCGCGCTACAAATCCTTAGATTTAGGCGAGATTCCAACTTACTCAAGCCATTGAAAAACAAATAAACATCATCAAACAAATTCGGAAACTTCTCTTAGTGTTGCTAGGCTTTAGCCGAAGCAAAGGTTATAATCGCATCTTTTATAATTCTTTGAAATTCATGATGTATATGTAGTTCCTCTTTGTTCGATGTATAAAAAACCTCAATAATATTTTCATTTTTGTATTCAGAGAGTAAAAAATTATATATAGCCATATTAATGGCATGAATGTCCGCCTTGTAACAACAAGAAGAAAAATAAACTCCGAAAATTAAATGGTTTTTATCTGTTTTAAGAATAACAGCTTCTTTTTTTCTTATTATCAGGAGAAAAATTTCGTTTCAGTAATATTTGTAAAATTGCATACATATCATTGCAAGCGGTACTAAAATCTATTTTTGTCTCAGATAATGAGATATCATCTTTAAATGTATTACTGTGTGGCAATAATTCTTTTAGATCAAATTTTATTACTTTTTTCTTAGATGGGGAAACAGAATAAATAATAGTATTATCATTTCCTAATTCCGCAATTCTTTGCAAGCATATGCCACAGGGATAAAGTGGTGTATCATCATCTTTAGTGTCTCCTCCAGTCAACCAAATTTCAGATATTTGCCTATAACCTTTCTCTGATAACATTTTAGAAATAGCAGCTCCTTCTGCACAAATTCCAAGAGTTCGATCACAAAATTCAATATTGGCGCCACTATAAATATTGTTTTATGTATCTTTTATAATACATGAAACAGGAAAATTACCATTTGGAACTATAGCAAATTTTTTATAAGTAAGTCAATCAAATGATCTTCTGTGAACATGTTTTTCTCCAAAAATAAGTTTTAAATATAATTAGACATATTCTTTTTAAAAAGAAAAATATTTTTTCTTGCAAAAAAAAGTCATAATGTGTTACCATTATCGACATTCTATGTGCTTAATTTATAAAAAATAGGGGAGTCTGTATGAATGTAGAAGAGATTAATAAAATGTCATATCCTGATTTTGTAGGATATATAAATCAATGGAATGTATTGCCTGGAGCACATGTTACGTTATCTAAGTGGGCTATATTTTCCAGAATGGATGAAAAATCTAAAATATTACAATTTGCTTGTACGACTGGTTTTCAAGCTAGAGAATTGTCTATTCTAACAGGTTGTACGGGAAAGGCTTTCGACTTATCTCAACAAGCCGTCGACATGGCAATTTATAATCAAAAACGTTATGCTCCAAACTCACAAATAACTTACTTTCAAGCAGATGGAACAAAATTAGATTTAAAAGAAAAGTTTTCACATGTTATAATTGGTGCGGGTTTTCAGTTTTTTAATGATCCCAAGGAGGCGATTCGAAAGACAGTTGAATATATCCAAGATGGAGGGTATCTTTTGGCCTCTCCTTTTTATATCAAAAAAAACATTCCTCAATCTTTAATTAATGAATTTAAAACAGTTTTTGGTATTACTCCAACTGTTGCAGGCTATAAAGACATTATGTCAATGTTTAGAGATTTAGAAATTCTCTATGAGGATAAAAATGATCTTGTAGAGGAAACAGAAGAAGAATTGCAGCACTATTGTAAATGTACAATTGAACGAGCTTGTGAAATCAGGCAGATTTCTGATCCACTTGTTAAAAAATCAATGTTTGATCGTTTATATAGAATTAAAGAAATGTCTAATAAATTAAGACCATATCAATCATATTCCGTTCTTGTTTTGCGCTACAGAAAAAGTGTTTATCCTAATAGATTTGTGGAGTTGTTTTAATGATCCTTACAGGAACAGCAATTGAAATAGCACAAATGGAAGGGGAGATTAGTATATCTCCCTTTACTCCTTCTCAGTTGAACCCTAACAGCTATAATTATCGACTTGGAAAACATTTAAAAGTTTTTAAAGAAACTAAAAATGGGCGTTCTGTTTTTAATGATATTGAAATTCCAGAGCGCGGATACGTTTTGCAACCTCATACAATGTATTTGGGCCATACAAAAGAAATCATAGGGAGTAAGAAATATGCAATGTCTTTAATCGGTAGGAGTTCAATGGGTCGGTTAGGATTGTTTTTACAAGTTTCTGCGAATCTTGGTCATACGACATCTTGTCATCAATGGACTCTTGAATTGGTGGCTGCCAAACCCATCCGGTTATATCCTAATATGATTATAGGACAAGTGACTTTTTGGGATAATTTGGGAGAGATATATGATCACCCATTTACTTATGCAAATTTTAGCTTGCCTACGGCACAAATAAGGATCGAATCAATATGATATTAAGTGGACATAAAATTATTGAAGAAGTTTTAAATGGAAAAATTAATATTTCTCCCTTTACAGAAAATAATGTTACAACAAATTCTTATGATGTATCTTTGGGGGAAAACCTTATTCGTTATACAGATGAAGTTATTGATCCAAAAAAGAAACCAAATTATGAGCTTATTAAAATTCCAAAAGAAGGATTTTTAATTGAAAAAAACGCATTCTTCTTAGGTAGCACTCTTGAAGAAATCGGAAGTAATCATTACGTTCCGATCCTTCATGCAAAGTCAGGTACTGCTCGTTCTGGTTTATTTGTCCATATCACAGCAGATCTTATAGATATCGGTTCTGTTGGCAATTTAACACTACAGATGTATTCTACTCTACCGGTTATTGTTTATCCTCATATGAAAATCGCTCAAGTTTCTTTTTGGGTTCCTACGGGAAAAATAATTTTATATGAAGGTAAATATCAACATAGTAAAGGTCCACAAATTTCAAAAACAAGTATGGATTTCAAATGAGTTTTGATAAAGAAATAGATTTTATTGAAAAAAACAATTTATCAACGCCAATAATGTTTTTTAATGAAACTTTAGCGTTAGAGCCTTTAAATTTAATAAAACAACACTTAAAAAATGTGGAAATTTATTATGCTGTAAAAAGTTGTTACAATGTTCCTTTACTTCGTTTTTTTGCACAACAGAAAATCGGAGCTGAAGTTATGTCTGAACTAGAATTTGATTTAGCTAAAAAATGTAAATTCAATAATATAATTGTAAACGGAATGGGACGATCATTCTCTTTTACTGAGAAAGTTTTAAATTCAACAGATACTATTTTTATTGTTGATAGCAATCGTGACTTGGATATTGTTAAGAAGTTTTTAGAAAAAAACAAGCGAAAAAATTGCCGTCTTGGAATTCGGATACGTTTAAACGATAAAAAAAAGAATTATTCTGATAACCATTACTTAGACCCGTTAAATAAATTAGGTAATTATATAGATTCAGATGTTTATGGGAACTTTCTTTCACTAATAGAAACAGAAAATAGAGCAATATGGGATATAGTCCATTTGCACTTTACAATTAACGAGCTTAATCCTTCTGTATACACCAAAGCAATAGAAGAAGTAAAACAACACATAGATCTTATAAAAAAACAAAAAAATATTTATCCGAAGCGTGTTGATTTAGGCGGTGGTTTTGAGGTGTATTCGAAAGATCTTGTAGACAAATTTAAAACTCTTTTTATGGAGATAGAAAAGAGTTTTTCTAAGAATTTTTCTTATCAGAAATTGGTCGTCGAGCCAGGGCGTTTCTTATCAGCTTATTCAGGATATGTTTTTGGAAAAATTATAGATATTAAACAAGTTCAGCACAAATATTGGTTAATAACCGATATTGGAACAAACGTACTAATTCCAAATTCAAATGCTCGTTATAAATTGCTTTATCCTAAACCTTCTATCTCAGGACACCTTGTTGGGGTGACAGATGGAATAACTAGTGGGGTTAACAATGTCATAGAGAGAGAGTATTTGAAAAATTTACCAAACATTGGAGATTATATGGTTGTCGGTAATGTTGGTGGATATACGGATGTTTATTCTACTTTCTGGGGATACTCTCCATTTGTTGTGTGTAACAAGTATGAAAACTCTAAAATAAAAATAACCCGTACAATAAAGGATATAAAAAAATTGCATAAGATTTTTTTTAAGTAGAAGAAAAGTGTAGTATTTTCTTTAATTTTTGTTATAATAATATAAGAAGCAGTTATGAAAAAATTGATTAAGCCTAAGGCATTAAAAAAAGGAGATCTTATTGCAAGTGTTTCTCTTTCTTGGGGAGGGGCTGGATTATTTAAAAATCGGTATGAACAAGGTAAAAGACAGTTTGAAGATGCTTTTGGGGTTCATATTATAGAAGCTCCGAATTCATTGTTAGAACCTGAGATTCTTTGCAATTCTCCAGAAAAACGTTTAGAAGATTTGATGTGGGCATTCGAAAATACAGACGTTAAAGCAGTTTTAACAAATATCGGGGGGGACGATACCGTTCGCTTGTTGCCATTAATGGATGTCAGCCATTTTGAGAAAATTAAAAATAATCCAAAGATTTTTATGGGAATGTCTGATACTACAGTTAATCATTTTATGTGCCTTTATTCTGGGATTCATTCATTTTATTCACCTAGTTTGATGTTTGGATATGCGGAGAACGGAGGAATTCCAGACTATATAGTTCAGAACACGAAAAAAACACTTTTTTCNNACTGCTTTAACGTCTGTATTTTTTTTTCTAATATTCCTGTAGGAGTTGTACCCGAGAGTAAGGAATTTCTTGTACAGTATCTTGATTTTAACGTGGCAAATCGTTGCAGAACACGTATTCCCACTTCACCTTGGCGGTATATACAAGGGGGAAAAAAAGTTTTTGGCAAATTAATCGGTGGGTGTATAGATGTTTTATTTTATTTTGTAAATGGCACCAAATTATGGCCTAGTTTAGATGAATGGAATAATACAATATTATTTATAGAAACAAGCGAAGGACAGCCGTCTGTAGAGCAATTTACATACTGGTTACGCAATCTCGCTATTCAGGGAATATTAGAACGTGTACAAGGTATTTTATTCGCTCGTCCAGGAGGCGAATTTCTTTCCGAAGAGATCGAATTACAAAACAATTACCTGAACAAATATATCGAATATGATGCTGCCATATTGAGAGTATTAAAAGAATGTGGAAGAATTGATATGCCCGTTGTAACGAATATGGACTTTGGTCATACTGTTCCACAATTTATAATACCCTATGGTGTTTTATGTGAAATTGATCCAGTCTGTAAGACAGTTTCTATTTTAGAAGCCGCTGTTGAATGAAAGGAATGAATATTATGAAGAATTGGGAAAAATTAAAACTTATAAAAGATAAATTCTATTCATATTATAGAATGGCTGGTTATGATAAAGTAGATTCTTCACCTTTGATTCCAAAAGATGATCAAACAATCTTTTTTTCAAATTCTGCAATAGTTTCTTTTAAACCATATTTAGATAAAGAAAGTCCTCGTTTATTTAATATACAGCGTTGTATTCGTTTTAGAGGGGCAAAAGATATGTTTGATTTAGAGGAACAAGACTATATGCCCTATTTTAATATGATGGGGAGTATTGCTTCCTCAAAATACTGGCAAGAAGTTGCAGAATTATCTCAAGATTTTTTGCTTAATACTCTAAATATACCTGAAGCAAGGTTATATGCAGATATTTCTTCAAAGGATTCAGAATTAATAAAAAATTTTGGAAAATATTTTGAGGTACAAGTTGATAAACTACCAGATTCAGAATACCATTGGAAATTTGGTTTAGATAAAATTCATGGACGAGGTGTCTGCTTTTCTATGCGATATGGAGAGAACCAAGAAAGCGATTTAGGGCAAATCATTCAAATAAATTATGAAAATAAACCAACAAATTATGCATTTGGTTTTGGTAGTGAAAAATTTTTGATGATGTATGAAAATCATAAGCATTTTTACGAAGCAACTTCAGCTTATGATTTTACAAAGGACATGACTTCTCCTTTCGCTTGGCGTTATAGAAGCAGTTTAGCTCCTTTGTGTTATTTATATAGTCAAAATGTTAATTTTGATAATCCAGAATATAGTAAACAGAAAAAAATTGTATCTTCTATTTTACATAAATTTGCAGTAGTTACAGATCTTTTGGATATTCCACAAGAAAGAATAGAACGTGATATAAAATTGCTTTCTCTGTATGAATTAAATGGAAAAACAGATATTCCGCTATTATTAGAGCATATTGATAGAGCCAAAAAGGGCGTTAGACACAATAAAGAGTTTCAGTTGTTGCAACAAAAACTCAATAATTATTCTCGATAAAATTTTAATTTGTGATTTCTAAAAATCATAACAAAAAAGCAATCCCGAGACCTAACGAGATTCCAACTTACTCAAGCCATTGAAAAACAAAGGAATATCATCAAACGAGTTCGTAAAATCTGCCCAAAATGGCATTTTCAAATTCACAACATTCGAACTCGGTTAAGCGCTTGATTTATAAAAGAAAAACGGAAGTTTTTATACCTGCCGTTTATATTGGCGACCCTAACGGGATTTGAACCCGTGTACCAGCCTTGAGAGGGCTGTATCCTAACCGCTAGATGATAGGGTCTTCATGTGTTTTATATTACACATTATTTGAAATTTTACAAGAAAAATAATGTATTCTGACACACGCCAAATTTCTAAAAAAATACGTATCAAGCGTACACCTTTGGGTGTACGCTCTTTAAATTCTAGCTGACCAATTTATTCCACCAGCCGCCGCGCTTTTTCGCGGGCTTTTCGGGGGCCTGCCCCTTATCATCAGCCATATTCTGTGCCGAATTTGATGCAGCATTGCCCCCGCCTAAATCGGTTGTAGAGGCAGGCGCGGCGGGCTTTTGACCGGGCAATTCCGCTGACTTTTTACCTCTTCTTGCCGCGGGCGAATCAACCGTTTGGTCGGCTTCTTGCCCTTTTGGGGCGGGCTTGATGGCTTTCTTGCGACCAACCGTCGTTTTTTTCGCCGCTTTGGCAGTGGCTTTTTTCGTCGGTTGCGACATCTCTTTTCGGGCACCGTCATCCTCTTCGGCGACGGCAACATTGCCCGCTGCCGTTGGCG
>DLOI01000005.1:18325-18564 GCA_002477185.1 Alphaproteobacteria bacterium UBA7488
GCTGCGACGGATTTTGCGAATATTCTTGTTTCGCCGCATGCTTGGCTTTTGATTTTCTGCCGCGCCCCTTAGAAACCGTAATATCTTCAACTTCGCCAATATGAGCCTGTTCGACAACCGTAAAGTTTTCCTCAAACGGTACCATCGGCGTGTTATTTGTCACTTCGGCCACGGCGTTATGACCTTCTTCTCGAACGGCGGGCAAGCTTTGAACACTCTCTTCATCGGCGAGTGCATTA
>DLOI01000025.1:0-955 GCA_002477185.1 Alphaproteobacteria bacterium UBA7488
TAGTAAAAAATTAAATATTTTTCTTTCAATCCAAAACATTCTATGCTATAAAACAGTTTCATAGGATGATATGATATAGGTTGGCAATAAGAAATCGCCTTCGGCCGTGATAGTAGCCACGGCGTCTTCAGCCGTATCCTCTTTTTCATCCGTCAACAACTCGGCGGTTTCGTTCGGGTCGCCATCGCCCTGAGCAAGTTCTGCACAAACGGGGTAGGCGCACAATGCGCCCAAAATCATGCAGATGCCTATTGCTGAAGTAAAAAAGAATTTATGTTTTACCATAGCCTGTTCGTCCCTTCATAAGAGTTTAAGCGGTTTTTTGATATAAAATTATACAATCATATCATCCTATGAAACTGTTTTATAGCATAGAATGTTTTGGATTGAAAGAAAAATATTTAATTTTTTACTAACAAAATGTATTTTTTTTAAGCATTTTTTTTGTTATTTGAAAAAAACAGCAAAAAAGGACTGGACAAAACGTCAAAATAGATGTATGATATAGGTAAGCTCTTGAAATAGGGCTTATTGTTTAAACAAGGAGGTTATTATGAATACTTTTGTTAAATATTTGTCCTTTTTTGCTATTGTGTCTATAGCTTTCTTGGCAACGGACGCATTAGCACAAGGTGTGAGCAACGGTCTTGGCAGTAAGGACGCCTTTTCTATTGTTTTGACACGTATGGTTACAACGTTTAGAAACGTTCGCTCAGTTATTTTCGTTGTTGGCGGTTTCGGTTTGGTCGGTTTGGCCTTTGCCGCTATTTTCGGTAAAGTTAAATGGGCTTGGCTTGCTGCTTTGGCTGTCGGTTTGGCTATTGTGGCCATTGCCGGTGCTGTTGTTGACTACGTTACGCAAGCTAACTCTGCACAAAACGTATATACGCCGAGCCAATTTGGCGATACGTTGTACTAAATTTAAAGGTACGAAGAAAAGGCGTCCTTACTGCCA
>DLOI01000025.1:974-7872 GCA_002477185.1 Alphaproteobacteria bacterium UBA7488
GTTATATTTGGTCGTAAACCGTATTATTGTTTTTTATTTGGCGATTGTATGAAATCGCCACGCTGCTTAAACTTTTTTTAACCGACATTTTCATTTTTCTTGCTATTTTTGTTCAGAGTTGTTAAGGTGAGCTTGAAACAGATGTGGGATAGTCTGTTTTGAGGCTGGTAACCTCGCCTAATGCGTCCCGATGCAATACGAAAGTTTGCAAACTGCTCTGGTTCTTTTGAACTTATATGTCATAAGAACTGGAGGGTTGCAAAATAAAATATCCGTCATGGGCGGACCAAGAATATGCACGCTATTCATTAGGATAGTTACCACCTCCAGTTCGCCTGAGCTTTCCTTGGGCGATTTTTATATCCTTTTTTAACAATGATAAGAAAGGAATGCTCATGGGGATATTGTTAAATCAAGCTTATGAAGAAAAGGATTTTATTGATTCTATTTTAGACGGCGATTTGCATAAGCTTGATGGTTTGTCAAAAAACCAATTAAAAAAAGTTATTGTCGAACTTATTAAACTTATCCATTATTATAAACGATCGTTTAGGTCGTATTGACAGGGTTATTTTTCAAAATCTACATCTAACTATGTCTTGTCAAACGGCTTTTGAATAAAATTTAACGGCTTCATATGTGTTTTTACAATAATAGGGAATCAATGGGCAAACCACAATGAAGCTTTAAATTCCTTGACATTTTTGCCGTTTTTGCATACAGTTGTATTGCACGGGCGAGTTGCCCGTGTGGGAATTTAGAACTCCCGGATACAAGCAAGGCTTCTTGTGACAGGCCACTTCCTCATTATTTAGGAGGGATGGTGTGAATATACGCATAGCGTAAAATAAGCACATCCATTTACTTGTATATGGGTTCTAACATCCCTCCACCTAAATAATTTAGGTGGTTTTTTAATCGTGGGGGATTCGCAGCTTGACAAGAAAATCTTGAAAGGCATGTTGTAGTATATTGATAATTCCCCTCACTCTAGTGAACCTTGTGGGGGAGGGCATGAAAAAATGCAGACGTATTTTTTGTTTACGGGTCACACTTCTCCCGCTTAAAATAAGCGAGGAATTATGACTGAACAAAAAATAATGAATACACAACTGGTTAAGTTTAAAAAAAATTTAGGCAAGGCGCTCAAAGGCGATCGCGAACTGTACGAAGTGCCAATGACGGTTATCCGCGACAGTTTGAATATTAATGAAAAAACGCTTAAAGAGATTGAACGGGGCACTTATTGCGGGCCGGTTGATACGTTGTTTCAATTAATTATTTTGTATGATCGTTATTTCAAAAAGCAATTCAAGCGCCGCTATAAATTGCCTTTCCACAAATCGCGGGAAGAAGAAGTGATTTTAAAGGCCAGTTTGAACAGGGTATATCAGGTTCTGTCTGACTAGCTTTTATTAAATGGGAAGTGAAATAACGACTCTTAATCCTTTAAGAGGGCTGGATTTAAGAGTGATATCGCCCCCATGCGACAAAACGACGTCTCTGGCAATTGTCATGCCCAAACCAATCCCCCCGGTTTCCTTATTGCGTGAATTTTCAAGACGGTAAAAGGCCTTAAACACGTCGCCCCTTTTATTTTCGGGAATTCCCGGCCCGTTGTCATCAATAATAACGGTCGCCATTTTATCACGTATGCCAAGTGTCACTTGGGCATAGGTTGCGTAGCGTCCGGCATTTGTTAAAATGTTGGTAATGGCGCGCGACAAATCGGCTTTGCGCCCCATAATTTCCACTTTTTGTTCCGTATGTATATCGATTTTTTGACCTGTTTTGACCAATTTGCGTACAATGTTTTCAAGCAAGGTGTTAAGCAAAATTTCTTCGGGGTCTTCTTTGGCTTCCCCTTTTGCAAAATCCAAATAGCCGATGAGCATTTTTTCCATTTCTTCAATATCCGTACGCAAGTCATTGGTATTTTCGTCTGTCGGCATCATGCTGAGTAACAGCTTCATGCGTGTCAGCGGCGTGCGTAAATCATGCGAAACGGCAGCAAGCATTGCCGTGCGTTCTTTCAAGTATTTTTGAATGCGGTCGCGCATTAAAATGAACGAATAGCCCGCTTGGCGTACTTCTGTGGCGCCTTCGGGTTTGAAATTGGGCGTTGCGTAGCCCATCCCGAATTGTTCCGAGGCTTTGGAAAGCCGTTCAATTGATCGGACTTGATTTTTCATAAACAAAAATGCAATCCAAAACAGCAAAATAGACGATCCGATCATCCAAACCAAAAAGACATGCACGGTTGATGTGAAGAAGCGTTTTTTCGGCACATGAGTTGTCAAAACGCCTTCAGGCAATTGGACGGTAATGAGCAATTGATTGCCGGGCAACCTTTGCAAAATAAACGGGTATTTTAAATTGCGCAATTCACGGTAAAGATGAGATTCTTTCATATCGGTCGAACGTACGGATGCGGGGAAAACCTGTTCGGGAAAAAACGACATGCGCAATGACAAGTTTTTATTCATTCCCTGCAGCAAAGCGTTTAAGCTGTCTTCATCGGGGCGTTGGCGTATCACGTCGGCCATGAATTGGATTTCGCCAGTGATGTCCAATGCCAACCGTTTGGCAACTGTATCCCAATGGCGGTCATAAAAGAAAATGACAATAATGGCTTGCAATAAAATGAGTGGCAATAAAATAATCAAAATAAAGCGTTTGAGCAGGCTTTGCGGAAAAATTTTACTGCGTATGATTTTGAGGCCTTGATTAAACCAATCCCACAGGCGGCTTAAAAATAAAAAAAGGGCATTTTGTTTTATGTTCATCTGGTTACCAATGTATAGCCTTGTCCGCGTACCGTTTGGATGCAAGACGGTTGTTTAATGTCAGTTTCGATTTTGCGCCGCAATCGTGTAATTTGTACGTCAATCGTGCGCACATTGTCCGTTTCAAGCAGGTGTCCCAATTCTTCGCGCGAGACGGTTTCGCCCGCTTTTTGCGCCAGAGCTTGTAATAATGCTTGCTCGGCGGTTGTCAATGTAATCGGTTCATCGCCTTTCATCAACCGCCCCTTTTGTACGTTGAATTTATATGGGCCGAAATAAACGTCTTCATCCAGATTTAACGTTGTCACGCGTTTTAAAATATTATTTATACGCAAAACCAATTCGCGCGGTTCAAAAGGCTTAGGCAAATAATCGTCCGCCCCGATTTCCAACCCGTTAATGCGGTCATCGCTGTCAGCCATTGCAGTCAACATTAAAATCGGTGTCGTTAAGTTGTTTTCGCGCAACTCTTTTGTAAAATCCATGCCGTTTTTTTCCGGCATCATAACATCCATAATCAGTAAATCAAACGCGAATAATTCCAATAAATCTTCGGCTTCTTTGGCATTAGCCGCTTCTGAGGTAACAAAGCCGTTTTCGCTTAAGTATTTTTTTAACAGCTTTCGTAAACGCAAATCGTCATCAATAACTAAAATGTGAGGTTTATGCGCCATTTTATGTTAATTCCCCTGCGCCAAATCTGCTAACAGCTTGGTTCCTTTATCGCCGCCGTTACCTGTCATTTTTTCGTTTAAAATATGTTCCAATGCATCAATGTGTTTTTTGATGTAAGACATTTGTTCGGCATCAAAAATGCCATTGTTTTGTTTAACTTTATCACATAAATGAGCCGCAACATCCGTCATTAACGGATATCCGAACGTTGCACCTTGCCCTTTAATATCATGCGCAATCGGATACAGTTCTTCTTTAATCATTTTTGTGCGCCCATCACCCGCAATAGAGTTGGCATCGTTAAAAAGGCGTTTTAATTTTGTGACATCTCCCATCGCCCATTTGGGGTATTTTTCGGATAAATCGGAAATAACATCTGCGGCGCTTTGTTCTTGCGATTTTGTAACGCCGGCCGGTTTTTTGGTCGGTAAGTCATTAAAATTTTGGCTGGCTATTTTTTGAAAAATCGGCGGTAATTCATTATATTGTGTCATATTAAGCGCTCCCCGTTTCAGGTTATTATTCTCCTTTAATTATGAGTGTACCAAAAAAATGTCCGATTGCCAATTATTTTTTTTATTGCCTTAAACTTAATATTTAACGAAGTTGATATATTGGAAAATCAATTTGACACAGTCATGAATTGTGAATAGTATCTTAAAATCTTTATGGTTAATAGCTTAAGGTTGAATATGGAAATAATTTTAATAATTATAGCTTTATTCTTTTTAATGTCGTGTTTTGTAAATTCGTCTAATCCCGATATAATCGGGAAAAAAGGCGAAGGTAAAGTTTCCAAAATATTATCATATTTGCCAAAGGATAAATATATTGTCATAAATGATATTTTAATAGAATATGAGCATGGCACGATTCAAATTGACCATGTTGTCGTATCCATGTATGGAATTTTTGTGATTGAAACGAAAAATTATAAAGGTTGGATTTTTGGTTGTGAAAAATCTAACATGTGGGTAAAAAATGTGTTTGGCAAAAAATATTATTTTTATAATCCAATTAAACAAAACCGTTCACATATTTTGGCCTTAATGTATAAGTTGGCACTATCAGATAAAAAATTTAATTCAGTTATAGTTTTTTCTTCTAGAGCCGCATTAAAGGTTCATACTGAAACTCCGGTTATTTACTTCCAAGAACTTAATCAGTTAATAAAGAAATATACCGAACAAAAATTTTCTTTTGAACAAATGAATGAGATTGTAAAAAAAATAAATACTTTAAATATTAATACTTCAAAGATGAGAAAAAAACATAATGAAGACGTTAAGGAACGTATACGCTATAAAAATGAAATAGTTATGTTGGGTATATGCCCTGAATGTGGCGGAAAGCTAGTCCCACGGTATAGTCGATATGGAGAGTTTGCGGGATGCAGTAATTTCCCGGATTGTAAATATATCAGACATTAATCGAGGCTATAAAATATAAATACCGTAAATATATGAAGAAAAGAAGGATATATTATTTTATAGTCCCATAAAAGCAAAAAAAACACTCTTTAAAAAAGAGTGTTTTTGGTGCGATCAAGAAGACTCGAACTTCCACGGATCTCTCCACAGCGACCTCAACGCTGCGCGTCTACCAATTCCGCCATGATCGCATAAGCTTTGGTATGATACTTAAAAAGCATATGAATGTCAAGTGTTTTTTGAAAAAGTGGCAGCATTTAAAAAAAATACTATGTAAATGGAATGCAATGTGCTAAAATTCATTATTATCAAAAAGGGAGGAAAAAAATGTCAATTGAAATGAAACCGTTGCCGTATGATTTAAATGCTTTGGAACCCGTGATTTCCGGGCGCACGATGGAATTCCATTACGGCAAACATTATAAAGCTTATGTCGATAAAACAAATGAATTGATTAAGGGAACGCAATTTGAAAATGCGTCGTTGGAAGAAATCATAACTTTTGTTGCGGGCAAACCCGAATACCAAACGTTGTTTAATAATGCGGGGCAAGCTTGGAACCATGAATTTTTTTGGCACTCATTAACGCCCAATGCGCAAGAGCGGCAAATTGAACAAGAATTAGCCGATAAAATTAAAGAAAGTTTCGGGTCTTTGGATGCGTTTAAGGAAGCTTTTGCCAAAGCAGCCGTCGCACAGTTCGGTTCGGGGTGGGCTTGGTTGGTTTATGATGGCGATGTGTTAAAAATCATGACGACAAGCAACGCCAACATGCCGTTTAAAACGGATACATTGAAACCGTTATTATGTTTGGATGTGTGGGAACATGCATACTATTTAGATTATCAAAACCGTCGGCCGGATTTTGCCAAAGAAGTGTTGGATAAAATTTTAAATTGGAAATTTGCTTTTGAAAATTATAAAAACTGATATTTTGTAAAGGAGATATAAATACATGCATATTTTAGTAATTGGCGGAGCCGGTTATATCGGGTCGCACGTGGTTAAGGCTTTGTTGGACGATGGTATGCAAGTAAGTGTCTTTGACAATATGTCAACTGGGCAAGAAATCAATTTGTTTGACAAAGCAAAATTTATCAAGGGCGATATTTTGGATATTCATGCGCTTGAAAAAGTGATGAGTTCGGGCGTTGATGCCGTGGTACATTTAGCGGCGAAAAAATCCGTCGCCGAATCGATTAAATATCCCGAAATTTATTCGACAAATAACATAACGGGTACGCTTAATATTTTAAATGCGATGGCAAAATTCGGCGTGAAAAATTTTGTTTTTTCTTCATCTGCCGCCGTTTACGGAATGCCCGAGTATACGCCTTTGGACGAATTGCATCCGACAAATCCGATTAATTATTACGGATATACCAAATTGGCGATTGAACAATTTTTACCGTGGTATGAGTCGTTAAAAGGCATCAAATTTGTAGCGTTGCGATATTTTAACGCTGTCGGGTATGATGCAACGTTGGCTGTCAAAGGGTTAGAGAAAAATCCACAAAACCTGTTGCCGATAGTGATGGAAGTTGCAACCGGTGCGCGCAAATCCATGAGCATTTTCGGCAACGATTATGACACAGTGGACGGCACATGTGTACGTGATTACATCCATGTGACGGATTTGGCAAGCGCCCATTTAAAATCCTTAAAATATTTGGCTCAAGGGCGCGACAGCCAAATTTTGAATTTGGGCGTCGGGCGCGGCATATCCGTGTTGGAAATGGTGCAAGCTCTTGAAAAAGTTATCGGGAAAAAATTAAATTACGATTTTGCACCCCGCCGCGCGGGCGACCCCGGCTTTTTAATCGCTTCGTCAGAACGTGCCGAAAGTTTGTTCGGGTGGAAAGCAATGCACAGCGATTTGGAAAACATTATCCGTACGACGTGGAATGTGTATCAAGCGCAATAGTGTAAATCAACCGCGGTAACGCCAAGCGACAAATTAAAACGCTCTTTTATAAGGGCGTTTTTTTAAGGTTGAATGGCGGGCGA
>DLOI01000025.1:7880-8471 GCA_002477185.1 Alphaproteobacteria bacterium UBA7488
GCGTTTGATTATCAAGGTCGCTTTATTGTTTATCAAACGAAAGTATACTTTGTTTAATACTAAAACTTCTTGTTTTTTGTTTAGAGCGTTCCTATATCAAAAACGGGTGGCGGAAGGTTGCACAATACGCTTTCAAGCAAATATGCACGGGCCTAGTGGAATATCCGTTCAGGTCATTTGAACTTCCGCCCCTTCATCCAATTTTGTAATGTTTGAGGCAAAAGCCGCCCTTGTCGGTGCGCTTGCCGCACTTTGCCTTTATCAAATTATCCGGCTTGCCATTTTATTGCGCCCGTTTTTCGGGTTGCTTTTTTCGGGCGTTCCCTTTATATTATAAAACATGGATACTTTTGTGTGGCCGTTCGCATTTTTTTTGATTTCCTTACCCGTTTTAACACGGGTTTTGTTGGTTGCGCATTTAAATGAAGAACACAAAAATATATCGGCATTGCGGGTGCCGTTTTTTGACCGTATTGGCGGTTTCGGACGTTTTACTATGCCGAACTTTTCTTTCTTGCGCGGTTTGTTGTTGTGGGCGGCGTGGGCTTTTTTTGTGTTGGCGGCTATGCGTCCGATAGCTTATCAAGACAC
>DLOI01000025.1:8554-8976 GCA_002477185.1 Alphaproteobacteria bacterium UBA7488
AAAACGGTTGTGAATGATTTTATCAAAAACCGCGCCGATGACAATATCGGTATGGTTGTGTTCGGGTCCGAAGCTTTTACCTATGCTCCGTTGTCATTTGACAAAAAAACGTTGCGCGATTTGTTCGGCGAAGTTGAATTGGGCATTGCGGGTGAACAAACCGCTATCGGGGATGCTGTGGCGCTGAGCGTTCAAGGGGTTCAAAATGCCCCTAAGGACAGCCGTATCGTGATATTATTGTCGGACGGTTCATCGAATGCGGGGTCTGTATCGGTGGCTCAAGCGATAGATTTGGCGAAAAAGTCGGGTGTCAAAGTTTACACTGTGGGTATAGGCGCCGACCAAAAAATGATTCAATCTTTGATGGGGATGTTGATGCTTGGCGGCGGGTCGGATTTGGATGAAAAAACGTTGCAAGCCTG
>DLOI01000025.1:8987-9368 GCA_002477185.1 Alphaproteobacteria bacterium UBA7488
TATTTCCGTGCAACGTCGACAAGTGAATTGCAAGAAATTTATCAAACGATTGACGCATTGGAAAGGGTTCAATCGGATGAATTAATTGCCCGCCCGCGCACAGAGTTGTTTTATATGCCGTTGATGGCGTGTTTGGTTTGTTTATTTGGCGCCGTTTTATTGAAACGGAGGGCATTATGATTTTTATCCGTCCGTGGTTTTTATTATTTTTATTGGTACCTGTGGCGCTTTGGTTATTCAAACGCAAATGGGCGCCGTCGGCCGCTTTGTCAAAATACGTGGATGCACGTTTATTGCCGTTCGTAACCGTTCGTTTCGGCAGTGATACACAAAATAAGCGCTCATGGCTATGGTTGGCCGTTTGGATTGCCCTTTGTCTGG
>DLOI01000073.1:0-154 GCA_002477185.1 Alphaproteobacteria bacterium UBA7488
AAAACACAGGGCGGCCGATACGGCGCCTTGTACGGCGGCACCTTTGGAAGAATTCAGCATACGAAATTGCAAACCCGTTTTATCAATGACGCGCCCCATTAACCCATCCAACGCATCCACTTCGCGTACAACTGTGTTTTTAAATATGAAAAAG
>DLOI01000073.1:208-5660 GCA_002477185.1 Alphaproteobacteria bacterium UBA7488
CCGAGCTGCAGCAGCAGCCGCTTCAATACCGGCATGGCCGCCGCCCACAACAATGACATCAAAAGCTTTCATTTTTATACCTATTTTTTTTATGATGCTTTATACTCTTTTATGACGAATAAGTAAAGAGAAAATAAATCTTTATTCTTATTGTGAATGCCTTTTTCATATTTAAAAACACATATAATCATTTTTCTCAATCAAACTTTTGGGTAATTGCACATATTATATTTCTTGACAGGAGACATTTTTTTATACTACAAAAATGTATGTTTTGATTGAAAGGAATCGTTATGTCATATTTGCGCTTTTTTATTTTGCTACCACTTTTAACATTTGCTGTTCCGAGTTTGTCTGCACAAACTGATGATATATACGCCACGTTAGATGAAGCAAATGATTTAGCTATAAATGGTAATCCTCGGCAAGCAATCAAACTGTATGATGAGGTTTTAAGCATTGACAAAAATAATGTGGAGGCTTTATATTTTGGGGGACTAAGCCATTTGTATATGGAAAATTATACCCAAGCCGTTTCATATTTTGAAAAAGCGGAACGTTTAATGCCCGATAATGGGGATATATACCTTCATAAATCAACGGCACTTATGTCATTGAAACAGTATGACAAAGCTGTAATAGCTTATACTAAAGCATTGGAATTTTTCCCAAACAACGATGAACTTTATTCAAAGCGTTCTATTGCATTTATGATTTTAAATCAAAAGGAAAAAGCCCATAACGATGCAAAAAAGGCTTTACAACTTAATCCGCAAAATAAAGTTGCTTTGGAAATAAATGAATTTTTTAAAAACCAGCCATCAAAAAAATAAATCTCTTTGCTAAAAAAGAACCTTGTTCTGACGAAAAAACATAAAAAATTGGAAAATCAAATACTATTTCCCAATACAAAAATCGCGGAAAATAACATCCAACAATTCATCGGCATCAATAACGCCCGTGATACGCCCCAATGCACGGTTTGCCATGCGCAAATCTTCGGCCTTTAATTCCAGTTCGGGGGCATGTAAAGAACTTTCAAGCGCCTTGACACACTCTTTCAATGAAGTACGATAACGTTCCCGTGTAATGGCACCATTTTGGATTCCCACCACCGAATCGGACAAAATCGATTTTATTTCATCCCATAACACATTGATGCCAACGCCGGTTTTGGCACTGATAGCAAAGCATTTTTCCACTTTTATGGGCGGCATAAATTCTAATTTTACCCTTTCATTATCAGGTAACGCATCCGTTTTATTCCATAGGGTAAGTACGCGTTTGTCCGTCAATTCATCGGGCAATTTGTCAACATGCGGATAATCTTTAGCATCCAGTACATGCAAAATCAAATCGGCATCGGACGCTTTTTTAACGGCGCGGCGAATCCCTTCGGATTCAATTTCTTCCACCCCTTCGCGCAGGCCCGCCGTATCGGCCAAGATTACGGGGAAACCCGCTACATCCAAATGCGCTTCAACCACGTCGCGCGTCGTCCCCGCACTTTGAGAGACGATTGCGACATCGCGTTTTGTCAGCGCGTTTATCAATGATGATTTGCCGACATTCGGCACGCCGATAATAGCAATCAAAAAACCTTCGCGCAAACGCTGCCCGATTTTATTATCATTAAGGTATACTTTAATATCATTAATTAATTTATTGATTTGTAAATCTATTTTATCCAAATGTTCTTGCGGAATTTCTTCTTCCGGAAAATCAATAAAGGCTTCCAAATATGCCATATGATGTTTTAAATCGGCGCGCCATCCTTCGTATAAATCGCTTAATTTTCCGTCCATTTGCGATAAAGCTTGTGCGCGTTGCAATTCGGTTTCGGCATCGATTAAATCCATTAACCCTTCGGCCTTTGTCAAATCCATTTTGCCCGCAATAACCGCACGGCGCGAATATTCCCCCNNCGGCACCCGTCAATTTTGCCGATAGCTCCCATAACGGCATTGATAACACCCCTGCCCCCATGGACATGAAATTCAACGACATCTTCGCCAGTAAAGCTGTGCGGTCCCTTAAAATAAATCATCAACGGTTTGTCAAGAACAATACCGTCCGATTTAATTTCGGTAAAATATGCATAGCGGGGTTTTGGATTTTCTATTCGGGTTAAACAATGAACAACTTCCAACACTTTTTTACCCGATACGCGGATGACGGCTACGCCGCCTTTGCCTGCACCCGATGAAAGGGCGTAAATGGTATCTTGTGTATTGTAAGAGGGCAGTGTTGACATGGTATTATCCTTTGTAACGTATATAATAACCCGACATACGGCAGTTAAATCCCTTCGACGACTTTCGCGATTTCGGCGCGCACCAAATCAATATTGATATTTTTTTCCGACGATGTGACAATAATTTCGGGGTAACAGGCCACATGTGTTTTGCCGATTTCATGTGTTTTTTGCAAAACTTTGTCCGATTCGATGCGTGAAATCTTATCGCATTTTGTTAAAATGATTTGATAGCTGACTGCCGCCGCATCCAACATTTTCATGATTTTCAAATCAACCTCTTTAATCCCGTGACGCGCGTCAATTAATAAAAACACGCGACGCAACTGAACGCGGCCGCGCAAATAAGCATGAATCATCCGCGTCCAAGATTGCACCATTTTTTCGGGCGCCTGAGCATAGCCATAGCCCGGCAAATCAACCAAATGACAAGTATCGTCAACTTTGAAATAATTAAGCTGCTGCGTCCGTCCGGGCGTATTNNTTGGAAGCGCGTGCCAGGCCTTTGGCCTTTGTCACCGCATTAATCAGCGACGATTTGCCCACATTCGAACGTCCGGCAAAAGCAATCTCCATCAAACCGTCTGTCGGCAATTGTTCCAAGTTGGCAACCCCAAGTTCAAATTCGGGACGCGTTTTAAACAACTCATCGCCAACCTTTATCAATCGTTCTAATTCTTGCGGTTCCATAGCTTTCCTGCTTTCATCTTTTAAATTAATCAGGGCGGCATAATAAATACGGATGCCGCCCTTGCATCTTATATACAAGGCACAAAGAGCCCTTATTTTACGCCGACTTTTTTCATAATATATTTTTGTTGGATAATCGACAAAACATTGCTCCAAGCCCAATAAATGACCAAACCAGATGCGAAATGCCCTAACATAAACGTGAAAATAACGGGCATCATTTTAAACATATTGGCTTGAGTTTTATCGGCCGGCGCAGGACCCAATTTTTGTTGAATATACATTGTGATGCCCATAATCAAAGGCCACACGCCTATGTTCAAAACGCTCGGGATTGGCCAGTTAATAAGTCCGAACAATGTAAAGACAGAAGATGGGTCGGGAGCCGATAAATCTTGAATCCAACCGAAAAACGGCGCTTGGCGCATATTAATCGATACAGATAACACTTTGTAAAGCGCAAAGAAAACCGGAATTTGAATCAACATCGGCAAACATCCGCCCGCCGGATTGATTTTTTCGCGCTTATAAAGGTTCATTGTTTCTTGTTGCAACATCATGCGGTTGTCTTTATAGCGGTCTTGAATAGCCTTTAACTTCGGTTGCACTTTACGCATCTTAGCCATGCTTTCATAAGACTTTGTCGCAATCGGCAACATCGCAATACGCAAAAGCGTTGCAAAAATCAAAATGGCGACGCCCATATTCCCAACCAACAGATATAGCCAGTTCAAGAAATACAAAAACGGTTTTGTTAAGAAATAAAACCACCCGAAATCAATACTTAAATCAAACTTCGGAATCCCCAAATTTTCGCCATAGGCATTAATTAATGACAATTGTTTGGCACCCGCGAACAAATAAGTTACTTTTGTCACGCTTGAACCGGCTCCAACGGCTTCGCCCGGTGTTTGGAACATAGCCGTATACAAATTGCCACGCTGAGAAAAATTTACTTCGACATTTTTCGTTTTTTGGTCAAAAATCAAAGCTGTTTGCCAATATTTTTCGGTAATGCCGAGCCAACCGCCCGTTGTTTTTTCTTTGAACGGGTCGTCTTCAACATCATCCAATTTCTTTTCGACCAATTTGTTATCAAACACGCCGATAAAGCCTTCATGAACGGGCGATACGTTGAACCCCGTATCCATACGGCGGTTGATTTGTCCGTTCAAAGCAATTGAAATCGTTTCGTTTTTAAGGTTATAAACCGTATCTTTGATGGTAAACATATACGCATCGTCCACCGAAATCACGCGTTCAATGCGCACGTCTTTATTGGCATATGTCAGTGTTAACGGCGTTTGAGGCGTTAATTTAACCCCATCGGATTCCCAAACGGCATTATCCGTCGGCAAAACGACATTTGGACTTGTCCAATTAAGCGTTGTCCAATAATCATGTGGTTTTAACAATGTAACATCCGGGCTATCCGGTGCCGTTGTTTCGCGATATTTCGTCAAAGTCAACGAATCGATGCCGCCGCTGGAAATGCTGACAGTTCCCTTCACCATATCATTTTGAAGAGGCAAAACGGCAACTTCAATGGTGTCTTTCGGTTCAACAATATCCGCCGTATTAACNNGCATTAATCGGTTGAACGGGCGTCGGCTGAGCCGGTTCGGCCAATTCCAACCCTTGCGTAGTGGGAATGGTGTCTTTCGGTGTGGGGAAAATATAATCCAATGAAAACAACAGCACGATAATCAAAACCAGCGCTATTGCTAAATTTCTTTGTTCTTGTTTCGTTGCATCAATTGATTTCGACATTTATTTTCCTTTTTTAATTTTCTTTTCAATAACTTGTGGTACAGGGTCGTAACCGTGTCCGCCCCATGGATGACATTTCAAAATGCGTTTGAGCGTTAATATAGCACCATTGTAATTGCCATGCAACAAAAAAGCTTGTTTGGCGTATTCGGAACATGTCGGTTCAAATCGACAGGTCCGCCCCATGAAGGACGAAAGAGTTAATTGATAAATACGGATCAGAAATAAAAAAACATGTTTCATATGATACCCCTGCGAACACAAAAGGAATAATGCCAAACGCCCCTTTTAAAAGCATTTAAACAAGGGGTTTAATTTGAGAAATCGATTTTGCAAAATCGGCTTGCAAATCCTTAAACGGGCGCCTTATCGTTTCCATGCGCCCGATAATGACAAAATCGTATCCTGTTTTATCAAAGGCAGGTAACCCCAAGCGGACAACCTCTCGCAAACGGCGCCGTACGCGGTTGCGAATAACGGCATTGCCGACTTTTTTCGTGACCGTAAAACCGATACGGTTAATACCCAACGCGTTTTCTTTAAATTGCAAAATAAGGCCGGAAGATATAATCTTCCGCCCTTTATTCGTAATTTCTACAAATTGGTTTCTTTTTTTTAGCTTGGCGGGTTGCATTGCGCCACCCCTTTCCTGTAAGCCCGACAAGGACTTAAGCGCTCAATTTTTTACGGCCTTTGCGGCGACGTGCATTCAATACGGCGCGACCGCCAACAGTAGCC
>DLOI01000073.1:5696-8859 GCA_002477185.1 Alphaproteobacteria bacterium UBA7488
ATATGTTCTTTTCATAACTTTACTCCTTTATACTGGGCTGCCGCATTAAGCAACATGCCGTGAACCCGTTAATTTTCCTGACTTTTCATGCGCATCTGCTTTTTAAATATTCCAAGGCAAAGGATGCGGCATTCATGATTACTCACAAATTTGTACGCTTTTATACCTTTTTTAAAGGTTAAAGTCAAGCATTATTTTGATTTTTTTCATCGTGCGGCAAAACTTTAGGCAAAATTAAGCCGATACATTCCAATTTATGCTTCACGTTGACGTTCCAAACCCAACCACCGGCTTATTTGATAAGCATGGGCCGCGTGGCGGATATCCAAATGAAAACGATTCATACCTCGTAAAGTTTTAAGCACTAAATTTTGATAATATTTGCTCACGGCTTGAGGCAAGGTTGAGACCACCTCTTTGGCTTCGGCAGGCGTTTGGTCAAAAGACGGGTTGATAATGCCAAGTGATTTGATTAAGTCTCTGCCTTCGGGCGTAACTTGAATATTCAATTTTTTTTCGGGCGGCGCTTTTTGCCAAGCACGGCGTTTGCGTTTTATGGCTTCTTTTTCCTTAATTTCTTGCAATCCGGTACGTTTCATAGCTTCGCGGACAATATCATGGCAATGGCGCAAATAATCCAATACTTGTTTGGCTCTTAAATATAGCGGGCTGTTTGGGTCAATCTGCGATAAGATAAATTGAGCGGCACAATATTCATAATAAACATCATGGTCCATACGGGAGAGGTCATCCATTTCATCTTGTGTGATAATACCGTCAGCGATAATATCGTTCACAATCATTTCAAGGGTTAAAAATTGTTCGTCGATCGAATCGAGTTCGTATTCAAATTGTGAAAAGTCCAAGTCTTCAACCATTTCTTACCTCCTTACTTTTAAGGATAAAGTAGTCGGGGGCGAATACTTTAAAAACGTTTCAGGTATACAATTTTTTATCGCCCTCGCCCCAAGTTTAACAACCTGTTGACTTGAGAGGCCGTTAAATCCTCCCGTTGCAATGCATGCATCGCGGCATATAAAACTTGTTTCAAACTTTCCACACGTAACGGGTTCATACGTGCGACGGCTTTCACTGCCGTTCCACGCGATACATCGTTGCGTGCACGGACAGATGTTAAGCTTTTAATCAAATCTAAACCCATGCCGGTCACATCCAATTCCAACGTTTCTTTATTTTCGCGGCGTTTAGCATCACGTTTCTTTTCGGCGTCGCTAAATTTGTTATATTCGGCACCCGTTTGTTTGGCATCTTCAATAAAGGTACGGCATTTGCGCAAATGGTCAACCAATTTTTTGGCTGCCGGCAACAACGGCGATGGTGGTGTTTGCCCTTCCAATTCAGCAACTAAAGCTTGAGCCACCTGATGTTCTTCGCGCACATCCATATCCATTTGCTTCATTACTTTCATCTCACCTTCATCGACAACGCCGTCTTTGAAAATTTCGCGGATTTCCTCTTGCAACACATCATAATTACTGATACGTACCTGACGTGGATTAGACAAGTGACTAATTACCGTACTGTATTCAAGTGCCATAAAAGCCCTCCTTTAAAACAAAACATTGCCGTGTTATAAATATAGTATGAACCTTTTTTATTTATTTAGCAAGTCTTTTAAGCCTGAAAACGGATTTTGCTTTTGGCCGGGTTGTTCTTCAATATATTCAAAAGGTTCATCCGTTGAACGCGGAAATGGGTCAAGCGCCAATCCAAATTGTTGCGCAATAATTTCGCCCAAGTTCAATTTGCCGTTTTTAATGATGTCAGAAACATCTTCCACCATATCGATATCAAAATCTTGTTCGGCATCGTAATCCACGCCGTTTTCGGAAAAAAATTCTTCAAAGTGTGTTTTAAAATCTGTATTAAATTTCTTTAAGGTCACAACGCATATTTGGGTAATTTGCGCTTGAATATCGGCTGCAACTTTTAAAACATTGTCACCTGAAATATTGCCCCTGACTTTAAAAGAGGCAATGGCGGGCAAATCAAAACGTTCTGCTAACATTTTAAGTTCTTGAGGTGTTGCTGTTAGTTCAAATGTTAAGCCTTTCAGCGGGATTTTGGACACATCCAAAATTTGAAACAAATTGGTTTTCATTTTTTATCCTTTTTTATTGACGGGTATAGCAAATTACTGTATAAGTTCCTATATATTTATAAATTATAATAGAGATTATGAAAATGTTCAAGAAACTTATTTCAATTGCTTTTTTATCTGCCGGCATTTTACTGGGTGGATGTGGTTTGGAAGTGTATCAAAGCGGCGATTTGCCCTCTGAAGCGCGTTTAAATTCCATTCAAGTCGGGAAAAGCACCAAGGAACAAACATTGCGTGTTTTGGGCGCTCCCGTTTATGAAAACGAACAACAAAACTTTTTGGTATATGGTAAAATTCGCAAGGAAAGCCAAGCTTTTATGGAACCCAAAGAATTTGAACGCGATATTTATGTCTTAACATTTAATAATGAAAATGTTTTGGTGGATAAAGAGCATTTGACGATGGCCGAAGGCAACAATGTTTCCTATGTATCGGCAACAACCCCGACAAAGCATAAAGAGTTATCCGTAACCGAACAGCTGATTAAAAACTTCGGCCGTTATGATGCCGGCGGACGCGACAGCACTCAACGTAGGTAGAACGTTGGTAATTTGAAAAAGCGTAAAAAACGGGCTTTATTTAAGCCCGTTTTATTTATGGAATATTATAAGTCATTACGGTTTCATAAATTATTTTCGCGCCTTCATGTTTTGGAAAAGAAGGGTCATTCGTTGAATTAATCCAAGCTTTTGTGATTGCCTAAAATCATATGAACAAATCATTGTCCTAGGTGCATTGTTCAATCCACCGTTGGAAGTCGTATTTATCTGCTGAACATCCGTTTTCAACTCGTTTAAACGCCTTTGTATTTTTAAACACTTTTTATTTACATGCGCGTAAATTTTAAGGCTTTTATCAAAAGCAGAAATTTTATGATTAAATTGTTCGGCAAATTGTTCAAAATCATAAGATGAAACCAGCGGTAAATCAGTGTGTCCCACCGCCCTATTTGTACAAATAATGGCAACAGCCTTAGCAATCGCATGATAAAGAGGGTATTCTTCTTTGGCTGAATTATTTAGCAACTCATCCCATTTGGCC
>DLOI01000073.1:8935-12325 GCA_002477185.1 Alphaproteobacteria bacterium UBA7488
GCCATGGATACCGGGATTGCGGGAAAGATGTTTAAATATGTTTTTGTATTCTTGTTTTGCCGAAACATTTAAAAATTCATTCAACGTTTGATAGAAAAAAAGTTTAACTTTAAGGCGCTCCTCTTTGGAAAGCCATTTATATAAGACCGAGTGAGACATTGAAACTATCCTNNAACAAGTAAAATGGAGTTTATTTATAGCTCTGACAGGTAAAAATGTCAACCCCTCTTAAATAAATCCTTATGATTGTCTATGGATTGCGTAATATTATTAAACATTAAACAGTAAATAATGCCCCTGGTTTTATCACAGAGGCATTATTTTGTAAATCCGACCAAGCCAAAAATTATTTCAACAGTCTTTCAACCGTTTCTTTTGAAATATCTGATAAAGTCTTATCGGCATAAACTTCATTCAAAACGGCTTTGGCTTGCTCTTGAATGGCGGGAGAAAACCGTTTATATTTGGCAAATGCCGTAAACATGCGGCCGGCCAAATGCGGATTGAGTTTATCGACAATCATGATTTGTTCGGCAACGAAACGGTACCCCGACCCGTCGGCTTTGTTAAACGCTGCCATATTGCCGGCAAAAGCTCCGATTAATCCGCGGACTTTATTCNNATTCGGATTTTTATAATCGAATTTCGGATGTTTCGTTAATTCTTTAACACGTTCCAAAACATTTTTGGACGGCGACTGAGCTTGAACGGCGAACCATTTGTTTAACACCAAATCATCATTTTCATAACGGCGGTAGAATAAATCCAACGCTTCTTTTTCCTCGGGACGTTCATTTTGGACCAATGTCACCAAAGAGCTCATTCTGTCGGTTAAATTATCGGCCGATTGATATTGGGCAAACGTCATCGGCGCCAATTCCGTTAACGCCAAATAAGCCAACGCAACGTTTTTAATCGCCCGTTTGGCCGCCGAGGCCGCATCGGGAGAAAACGGTGCATCGGATTCGTTTTCTTTATACAATTTCAACAAGGTGTCTTTGTATTTAAGAGCGAACGCGCGGCGCATCAATTTACGGACGCGTTTAATTTCTTCAATATCGATAACGGCCATTTTTTCGGCGATTTCTTGTTCGCTCGGCAACATAATGGCACGCGCAACAAAAGCTTTGTCCAAGCCGTCTTGCTCTAAATAAGAACCCAACGTTTCAACAATTGATTCGTCTGGCGTTTCTTGTTTATGGGCAATCATTTCCAACAAGCGTTCCAAAACATATTGGCGCGCCACGTCAAAACGGTTGAACAAATCCGAATCTTTGGTCATTAAACGTTTGCGGTCTTCATCATCGTATTTAATTTCCAACGTAATGAGCGATACAAAGAATCGATTAATTGACAATGCCGGACGTTCAGGGATATTTTCAAAAACATATTCTTTTAACAGCTCATCAAAGATAATCGTGCCGGCCTTGATGTCATTGCCGTCCGCGCCGACCAAACCGTACGGCAAAGGAATAACGAACGGTTCCTTTGCCGTTTTATGAGATTGCGTCAAACGTACTTTGAACGTTTTGGCTTGTTCATCATATGACGTTTCGGCTTTGACCAACGGACGCCCGGGGGTGGAATACCACCGTTTAAAGGCGGTTAAATCTTTGCCAGATACATCCTCCATACATTTGACGAAATCATCAATCGTTACGGCTTGCCCGTCATGGCGTTTAAAGTACAAATCGCATCCTTGACGGAACAAATCCTTGCCCAAGATTGCTTGTTGCATGCGGATAACTTCCGCACCTTTGTTATAAACAGTGCTGGTGTAGAAATTTTCAATTTCCTTATACGAATCGGGGCGTACCGGGTGCGCTAAAGGACCATCATCTTCGGGGAACTGATAAGCGCGTAATTCTAAAACGTCGTCAATACGCCCGACGGCGCGCGAACGTACGTCATAGCTGAATTCTTGGTCGCGGAAAACAGTGAAGCCTTCTTTTAACGACAATTCAAACCATTGGCGCAACGTAACACGGTCACCGCTGTAGTTATGGAAATATTCGTGCCCGATAACGCGTTCAACGTACTCATAAGTCGCATCGGTGGCAGTATCTTTGCTGGCCAACAATGCGGCGTCATTAAAGATATTCAACGATTTGTTTTCCATAGCGCCTGAATTGAATTTTGACACCGCCACGATATTGAACAAATCCAAATCATATTCCAAACCGAAAGTCGTTTCATCCCACGCCATCGCCAATTTAAGCGAATCCATTGCAAATTGCAGACGGTCTTTTTTGCCTTGTTCGCAAAAAAGGGCCAAATCCACCGTTTTGCCGGACATGGTTTTAAATTTATCCTTAATCGAATCCAACTCGCCCGCCACTAAAGCAAACAAATAGCAGGGCTTATTAAACGGGTCCTCCCATACGACAACATCGCCTTCATCTTTGATTTTATTGCCATTGGACAACATAACGGGATATTTTTTGCGGTCGCCGCGAATTGTCACGGTAAATTTGCTCGGCACATCCGAATGGTCGGGATAATATGTGATGGAACGGAACCCTTCCGGTTCGCATTGCGTGCAAAACATATCATCGGACATATACAGCCCCATCAAACGGGTGTTGTCTTTGGGGTTAATTTCAACTGTTGTTTCCAAAACGAATGACGGTTTTGTTTTTTTCAAAGTCAACGTCGTATCGGTTAATTCATAATCAGCCTCAGACACTTTTTGACCATCCATTTTCAACTCAAGCAATTTCATATATTGGCCGTTCAACACCAACGGTTTGGATGAATCACAATCTTCAAAAACCAAGCGGGCTTTAACGATTGTTTGCGTGGGGTTTAAAGTAAAATCCAAATCCGTTTTGGGGAGTTTGTAAAACGGAGCTTGATAATCTTTACGATATTTTAACGACATTTTTTCCTCTTCCTTTCTTAAAAATCAAAACCGTTATGCTTTTTTTTAGCACGTGCCTTTTTCAAATAAAGGCTTGTTAGAATCTTTTTTATCCTGTCAGAATTACTTTTGAGTATCTGCCCGTTTTTGTGTGGCATTTTTCAAATTTTCCATCCAGTGGGCGGCTTTTTGCGGATTGGCCGGTACCTCTTGAAACCCGCCTGAATAAATGGCAATTAAACTTGTCATTGCATTTACATTGCCTTTTTGTGCTGCAGTTTCATATAACAAGATGACTTTGTCCATCGGGATATCGTCACCCATATAGCCGCGTTCCACCCAAACGCCCAACCCGTAAAGCGCATCGGGGTAACCTTGCTTAGCCGCTTCATTCATCCAAGCCATCGCTTTGGCGCGGTTTTCGGGGATTTTATCGCCCGTGTCATACATCAAAGCCAATTTGTATTGTGCATCGGCAATGCCTGCAGCGGCGGCCTTTTCCAAAAACATGGCTGCTTTTTTATAATACG
>DLOI01000073.1:12339-15351 GCA_002477185.1 Alphaproteobacteria bacterium UBA7488
GCTTCGGCTAAATACAACTGCCCCAAATAAGAAGCCGACGTTACCGCGACATCTTTATCATCGGATTCGTTAGCCATTAAAAAATACCGTTCAGCCTTGCGGATACGCCCGTCTTCCAAAGCTCCGATTGCCGTTTGCAATTGTTCGGATGGCGTCATAAAGAAATCTTTTAATGTAACGGCGCCAATCCCGATTATCGATAAGATAATTAATATAAAAACAAGACTCGACAAGCCGGATATTTTTTTCTTTTTCATGGTATTTCCCTTTACAAATGTGTCTGATATGATGTACAATTAAAGTCTCATCGGCTTTAAAAAGCAATAAACTTATAATTTTTGTCATACATATAGATATACTAAAAGGATTTTTCACGTTGCGCAAGGCTTTTTATTATAAAAATTACGAATTCGATGCAAAAACGGGCGTACTTTTATTTCAATACGAAAGCATGGGGTATAAATTTGATGAAACAATCACTTTCCCGGACGCTCCGTTTACGTTGACCCAAAAACAAAAAAAAGCATTGGATTTGATTTTCTTTTATGCGCATATTGCCTTTGGCATCAGTTATTATAAAGCGTTTTTAAATCCGCAAATTGTTATTGAAAGCGGCACCTTGACCAAAGATGAGGCCGATTTTTTCAATGCCTTTTATATCAACGGATTGGGCGAATTTTCCGTAAAAAATAATGTGGATATTCATATCGCGTTTCCTTATCAAGAGATGAGGCGCGAAAAATTCCAATTTAATTTGCAAGACCGTGCTTTGGTACCCGTCGGCGGCGGCAAAGATTCTTGCGTCACGATTGAACTGTTAAAGGCGGCGGGCAAGCAAATCGCTGCTGTTTCGCTTGGCAATCCGCGCCCGATTCATGACTGTGTCCAAGCGGCCCAAATCCCGCATATCGTTATGACACGCAAAATTTCACCGGTTTTGTTGGAACTTAACAAACATTATTCAAAAACAGTTTTAGGGGAGCAAATGAAGGCTGATGAGCAACGAAGGGGCGTAAGTGTACATAATGAGTACATACGTAACCCTTCTTGTGAAACAGACGTACAGTTGCCGCATAAAACTGTTTTTGTTTTAAACGGGCATATACCCATAACAGGTTTGATTTCATTTTTATTATGGGCGACTGCCGTTTTGTATGATTACAAATATGTGGCGATGTCTTGCGAACGATCGGCCAACAGCGGCAATATGGTTAAAAACGGGCGCCTCATTAATCACCAATACAGCAAATCATTGGATTACGAGCGTGATTTCTATGCGTTGACAAGTGCCGTGCATCCCGAATTCAGATATTTTTCGTTGTTGCGCCCTTACAGTGAAGCTCATATCGCCAAATTGTTTGCCACCCTTTGCAAACCTTATTTTGACGTATTTACCAGTTGCAACAAAGCTTTTAAATTGGACGCGGCCAAACGGTTGGACAGATGGTGTGGCATGTGCGATAAATGCCGCTTTGTGTTTTTGATTTTGGCACCGTTTATGGATAAAAACAAACTAGTCGAAATCGTCGGAAATAACCCACTTAATGATATATCACAATTGGACAGTTATAAAGAATTGTTAGGCTTGAGCGGGCATAAGCCATTTGAATGCGTCGGCGAAATTCAAGAATGCCAGTGGGCTATGGTCCAATTGGGGACTGACCCCGCATGGCAAAACGATGCAGTTGTATCTGCGCTAAGTAAAAAAATCGAATCAAATGAATCGGATATTTTTATCCATTCAACCAATCATTTAATTCCTGAGGAGTACAAAAATGCACTTCAATGAATTGAACGGCAAAACAATCGGCATTTGGGGAATGGGCAAAGAAGGCATTGCCGCCAAACAAGCATTGGAAAAATATGCCGCTCCGAAAAACATCCTTGAAATCGGGGAAGATAACTTAAATGATTTAAATATGTGCGATATCGTGATAAAATCGCCGGGCGTGTCATTATACCGCCCCGAAATTGAAAGGATACGCACCAAAGGCATTACGGTTACTTCAGGTACAAATATTTTTCTGTCAAACCATAACCCTGAACAAAAAATTATTGCTGTCACAGGGACAAAGGGCAAAAGCACAACTTCTTCCTTATTATACCATGTATTAAAAGAATCAGGCGCAAAGGTTGCCTTAGGAGGCAATATCGGCGTCCCACTGTTGGAATTATTGGGAAACTCCGCCGATATTGTTGTAGCGGAATTGTCATCGTATCAATGTGCGGATGTGAACGGCAAAATTGATATGGCCGTATTGGTTAATTTATATCCCGAACATTTGCCATGGCACAAAACGCATGAGCGGTATTATTTGGATAAACTTCATATGGTAAGCCAAGCAAAACAGTGTGTGTTAAATGCGCGTGATAAAAACACGAAAGCTTATATCCAAAACAGACCCGACATCAAAAATAACGCACTGTATTTCAATACATGCGCTCTATCTGTGCCGAATTTTCCGCTCAAAGGCGAACATAACCTGCAAAATGCCTCAGCAGTATTAAAGGTTGTGGAGGCGTTGGGATTGGATACTTATCAAGCCGTCCACGCCATGCGCTCTTTTCAATCTTTGCCGCATCGGTTGGACATCATTGGGCAAACAGAAGGCATTACTTATGTGGATGACAGCATTTCGACAACGCCCGAAACAGCGATTGCCGCAATGGAAGCCTTTAAGGACAAACCCATAACCTTAATCATGGGCGGCCAAGACCGTGGCCAAGATTACAATGCTTTAGCTGATTATATCAAGGCACACAACGTTTGTGTGATTACTCTGCCCGATACGGGACGGCGCATGGACCGGTTGGCAGATACCTATCGTGCTAACAACATGAAAGAAGCGGTAACCATTGCCAAACGGCAAACTCCCGTGGGAGGCATCGTTTTATTATCACCCGCCGCGCCCAGTTACAATATGTATAAAAACTTTGAAGAGCGCGGAGAGGATTTTAAAAGGAACGTTTTTCAACCTAATGCCACAGCGCAAGCGTATTTAAATACGCTTG
>DLOI01000073.1:15501-17392 GCA_002477185.1 Alphaproteobacteria bacterium UBA7488
ACAATTCAAAACTTTTTGCCTGTTTTCAGGGGTATCATCAATGAATCCTATCGTTTTTGAATCACAACTGCGGCATTCACCGTATTCATCGCGATATTTATCATCGGAACATGCCAAAGCACAAACATTATTCTCAACAAAATCCCGATTATCACACTTGTTACACGTATCGGGATAATTTTTGACGGTTACGGATTGCACCGTTGCTTCACAATGTGAAGCCCGATATTGATTTCCGCTAAGACCTAATACCACTTTCGGACAAGCCAAAATTTTTGCAATATTGTCGGGGTTATCATCGACGAATATTGACACTTTGTCGTCACATGTATTGCAACTGCCGAATTCATTGCGATATTGACCCGACGGGCATTCTAAAGCGCAAATACTGTTTTTAACCAAATCGCGGTTTTCACATCTGCCACATGTTTGCGGATAGTCTTTAACATCCAATGTTTGAATATTAGCATCACAATGCCCCACCCGCGGACGACCGCTTAACATAGCAAAAACCAAACGTGGGCAAGAAAGAGCTATGGCAATATTTTCGGGTGTATCATCAATAAACGTGACAACTTTGTCATCGCAGGTATTACAGGTACCGAATTCCGTTTGATATTGACCCGATGGGCAAGGTTCAGCGCAATATTCGCCCACAACCTCACGATTGGAACAACGGGCACACGTATCGATATTTTTGCCCAACCGGATGGAACGTTCCCCAAGGCATGATACACATTGCCCCGTATAAGTCAACAACGGTTTGCTTTTGGGGCAACATCTGCCCGAATTATCACAACAAGCACCATCCGGCCCGATTTTTTCACACCAGCTGCTTTGTTCGTCAAAAATGAATTCCATTTTGTTAAGTTCTTGGCATTCAATATTATCTTCGTTGGTGTATTCGTCATTAACAACTATCAAGGCGGGATATTCCGATTGCACAATTTGATTGCATACGCCGTCGGGTACATTTTCAATTGTAATGGAATAATTGCCGTAATCTTCTTCCTTTAAATCACAAGTAATCGGATAATTTAAATAAGTCCTGTCACCAAATTCCGACATATCCAAATCATAACCGCGGGTATATTGCATGGCCAAAACAACATTACGTCGGGTAATTTCCTCTAATGTATTGGAAGATTTATATTGATTTATCGCATATTGATAACCGACTAAAGCACCTATCACAAAATGCCGATAATGGCTAAAACGCCAAGCATTTCGGTCATGGACCGCCCATTTTGATTATTGTTCATTTTATTTTCCATAGTATTTAGTTAGTTCAATAAATCAAATATATCAATAAGGTAAATAAATTCAATTATTTTTTACTACCCCTCCCCCTCTCCCGTTTTCATGTATTTATTTATGTTTCATTTAATTTTTATTTTTAAATATTTTCCTTTTTGATTAAATTTTTTTATAGACCGGTACGCCTTTATAACATATATTTATATTATTTTTTAAAAATTAAGCGAATCGGCAACAACATAAACAAATATGAATTATAAGAAAGCTCATATTCAAATAATTAATATATTTTTTAACAACTATACAATCAAAAATATGAATAAAAAAACATCGGCTTAGATTTTCTAAACCGATGTTTTAAATGATAAGAAATTTAATATATCAAATAGCTTGCCTTATTCAGACAATTTAAAAGTACTTAACAATTCGGCAGATTGAGCCGCATTTTTCGGATTAATCATTGCATTACGGCTGTAACCCGCATCCACATGGATGATTTCACCCGTTACACCTGAGGCCAAATCGCTGAGCAAATATAAGCCCGTTCCGCCGACATCTTCAATCGTCACATTGCGGCACAAAGCCGAGTTATTTTGCGTCCACCCCAAAATTTGGCGGAAATCGCCGATACCAC
>DLOI01000073.1:17406-22034 GCA_002477185.1 Alphaproteobacteria bacterium UBA7488
GAAATGGCATTCACGCGAATATTTTGATGGCCCAAATCAAAGGCGATGTAATGAATGGATGCTTCCAAAGCAGCCTTTGCAACGCCCATAACGTTATAGTTCGGCAAATATCTTTCGGCGCCCAAATATGTCAACGTCAATAAAGAACCGCCATCTGTCATTAAATCGGCAGCGCGTTTGCATACGTCGGTAAATGAAAAGCACGAAATCAACATTGAATTGGAAAAGTTCGCGGCAGACGTATCGACATAACGCCCTTTGAGTTCATTTTTATCAGAAAATGCAATTGCATGAACGACAAAATCAATTTTGCCCCATTTTTGTTTGATTGTGGCAAAAAGATTGTCCATGCTGACCGGATCGGTTACGTCACAAGGAATTAATGTATCGACTCCGACGGAAGCAGCCAAAGGCTGCACGCGTTTAAGCAAAGCTTCACCTTGGTATGTAAAAGCCATTTCGGCGCCGGCATCAGCCAATTGTTTTGCAATCCCCCAGGCAATCGAGTGATCGTTGGCTACGCCCATAATTAAACCCTTTTTACCCTTCATCAAACCACAAGTCATTTAATTTTCCTTTCTTAAGTTTTCCTTATGTTATAAGTGCCAAACATATAAGCATATATTACAAAAAAAAGCAAATGACACTTTTGTGACACATATAAAAATTTAAATTTATTTTATTATCTAAATTATTAAATAAAAGCTATTATTCAATAACAACAAAATATTTTATACCATATTTTATGGATAAAAAATCATAAAATTAAAAAGTTTATCGAATACCGTATCTACTTATGGTCCATAAATTACATATAAGATTTAAGAATTTTAAACTTAACTAACGTAATATTAAGCATTATTCAGCTAAATCCTACAAAATTCATTTTCATTTTTAAAATATAAATGAACTTTGAATAAGCCTTTAATACCTTGAATCTTATAAAAACTCTTAACCTGCCACTTTTTCTAAATATGCCGTTCACCTAAATAAAATTAAAAAAATTTCAACGCATCTTTATGGCTGATATATAAGCTTGAACCAATTTTGGATTTGCCATTTGTTGGTCCGTAAGCTTCGTCCCATTGTTTATAGCTTCAACAAATAATTGCCCTATAGTTGCCAATTTAAGTAATTGTTCTTGTTGTGGTGTCATAGGTTCTTTATTTATTAATGAAACAAAAGGCTTTGTTTGTGCTTTTTTCAATGCGCTTAATTTTTTCCAGTCATCTTGTGTCATTCGAGCCCATTCTTTTTCACTCATTTTAGCATTATGTTTTAACAACAACCATGTCAAATCATCTCGTCCCATTTTATAGGCTGCATAAAGCGGAGAGTTTCCCTTCTTATCCTGCAAAGAAGACAATGCCCCCTTGCTTAATAGAAATTCTGATATGTCAAAATTACCTTTTCGGACAGCTATTAACAATAAAGGAACATTATCATAATCATCATAACCTTCAACGTAGTCATCGCCGTCATCGCCATAATTCGGATTTTTTAAGTTTTTAAAAATTCTTTTAAAAGATTCATTATCGCCCGCTTTCAAAGCCCTGACACTTGGGGGACCATAATCAATATTCCTTGTAGCTTGTTCATAATCAATCTCACAACGGTTTTCGTAACGTAAATCTTCGTAATCGCTATAATTATCGTCCTCTAAATAATAATTTTTATCATCAAAATAATCTTTTCTCATAAAGTTACCTCTTTTAATATCAAAAAACAGCTATATCAATATAAAACATATTATTTTTTATGTCAAGTTTTTTTAAAATTCGCAATTTTCAAGCTATCCACCACACAAGATAAATCATTTTACTTTATAAATCCCTATTTAGAAATATGAAAACTGATACCAAAACTTTTTTTGTGGCATACAACTTGATAAATATAAATGAATTACAGAACCTTTATTCATGTGCCATTCAGCTGATTTTATACCCGGAGCTTATTGCGAAATTCAACTATAGATGATGAATAAAATCTCCACTTATATACTCACTAAAGTTAAATACATTCTCTAATTTGTAAAATAAGAATTAGTAGAACCTAAAAAGCTTAAAGTAAATTATGGTCGCGAAAATGCTATATTTTTAAAAAAGTAAATTCCTCTATTTTTTTACTAAAATTACCAAAAAATTCATTATACTTTTAAATGATTTGATAAGATATTCAAACAAAGCCCTGTTAAAAAGATACCAACCTATTTACGGGAATGATAATGAAGAAAAATATTTGTTTATAAAATATGAGTTTTAAGTAATCTACAAGAAAATCGAATTGATTGAAAATCCATTAAAACATTCCATCTAAAAAGGAAAATAAAATTTGTGTTTTGAAAATATTTACAAAAGTAAAAAAATTTTTAATCTTTGTGATAAATATTTTTTTGAAAAAATTACATGAAAAAAGTTTTTTTAAAAGGACAAAGACATTCCCTATCCATGGTATTTTTGAAATAATTCATTTGCTTTTTTGTTTAAAACAAGGTAGCCTTAAAAAAAATGATAAGGAGTAACCTATGGCCCATCCGTCACGTCCCTTTATCGGCGTTTTTTTATTGTTGGTAGATAATGGCAAAATCTGGTTATTAAGGCGCCATGACAACCATCTAAAAGATTATTTTATGCCGGTTGCCGGCCATGTGGATGCAGGCGAAACATTAACGGGCGCCCTTATTCGCGAAGCGAAAAAAGAAGCCAATATTAACATTGCGCAAGAAGATTTAAAGCTTTGTTGCATTATTCACCACCCGGTTGCCCCATATAAAGGAAGCAACGCAGACATCATCAATTTTTTCTTTGTATGTGAAAGATACGAAGGCACGGTAAAAAACAATGAACCCGATAAAGCGGATATGATGGATTTTTATCCGCTGAACAACCTGACGATACCGCTATCAATTCACACAAAAAAAGCCATTGATACATATGTGAACAACTTGGAACCCTCTTTAAACGATACATATACAACATTGTTGCAAACGATAATTACAGGAGGCTGATATGACGGCTGAAAATAAAGAACTCACGCTTGGAGTCCTCAAAAAATGGAAAGGCAAACGCGGTGCGTTGATTATGGCGTTGCACGATGTGCAAGGTTTGTACGGTTATGTGCCTTGGGATGATGCCGTTATAGTGGCTGAGGAAATGGGTGTGCCTGTGGCTCGTATATATGAAGTATTGACATTTTATAATTATTTTAAAACCAAATCGCCCGGCAAAGTCATCATTTCAGTTTGTGACGGTACGGCTTGCCACATCAAAGGGGCATCAGATGTGCTGGCGAAAATGGAAGAAACGCTTGGCATTAAAGACGGAGAAACAACTCCCGATGAAATGTTTCACTTGCAAGTCGTGCGGTGTTTGGGATGTTGCGGATTGGCGCTCGTCGTTGTTATCAACGGCAAAACTTACGGGCGCGTTGACCCCGTTACCATCCCGGGCATTATCAAAGAATGGCGTGAACAAATGGAGGGTGCATAATGGTTGAATTAACGGCGGAACAAATCGAAAAATTACGCGCTCTTGGAAAAACGCAAAAAGCGAACCTGTTAAAAGCAGGCGATGATTTTTTGGCTAAAAAAACGGGATATATTGCCAGTATTTACACCTGTAACGCAACAGGATGCCATTCGGGCGGTGCCGAAAATGTCATCAATGCCTTTAAAGAATCTTTGGAAATCTTTGGGCTTGCCGATAAAGTGCGCATGGTGGCAACGGGTTGTATGGGGCTTTGTGCAAAAGGACCTTTGGCGCGGATTGAAATCAACCGACGCGAGCCGTTTTTATATAAAGAAGTCGACGGAGACATTGCGCGATTAATTGTATCGGAACATATCGTGCCGGCATTGGAACACCCCGAACGCGAACTTAAATTATCCAAACGGTTAATGGATAAAGAATTGTCTTTAAAATTGCCGTTTTTTACCAAACAAAAGCGGGTCGTTTTGGAACATTTGGGACATTCCGATCCCGAAGATTTGGGCGAATACGTCGCAAACGGCGGGTATAAAGCGTTGATGCATGTACTTGAAAACATGACCCCTCAGCAAGTCATAGAGGAAATCAAAAAATCGGGTTTACGTGGACGCNNCCAGTTCGGGCAGACCATTTAAGGCCGTTCAAACGGGCGGCCCGTCGGGCGGCGTTATTCCGGCGAGTAAATAACGTTGTTAATAATCGACGGTTTGTCAAATAATCCTTTTTCGGTCGGGTAGGGCGGTCGTGGATGCGGTGTGCCGCGCCGTCCTTCTAAAGAGGCCATCAGCGCCGTTTCTTCGCCGCACACAAAAGCCCCCGCGCCATAGCGCAAATCCGCCATAAATGAAAAATCCGACCCGAAAATGAATTGTTGGCTAAGGCGCCGTTGCTTGACGGCGAAAAATTTGTTATTTGCAACGGGGACGAAGGCGACCCCGGCGCTTATATGGATTCTTGTATTTTGGGCGGTGGTGCCCACGGTGTGTTGGAAGGCATGATGATTGCCGCCTATGCCACCGGTGCGACCAGCGGATGGTTTTACGTACGCGCCGAATATCCTTTGGCTTTGGAACGGGTTGAATTGGCCATTAAACAAGCCAAAAAAGCCGGCATTTTGGTTCGGTTCCCATGGACGCAAACCAA
>DLOI01000104.1:0-245 GCA_002477185.1 Alphaproteobacteria bacterium UBA7488
GTGCACAACAAGCAGACAAAGTCCGTGCGCATTTGGATGAGCCAGCAAACTTACGCAAACAAGCCGAAGAGCTGTATGAAAAGTATGTATTACATACCAAAAATCAAGAAAAAGAACGCGCCGAAATTCTAAAACAAGCCGATATTGAAATTGAAAACTTGCGCAAAGATTTTGAAGAACATACGGCCGAACGTATGCAACGCAAAGACCGCGAAGTTGCCGCGCGTTTAAAAATGGTACAAGAA
>DLOI01000104.1:258-3122 GCA_002477185.1 Alphaproteobacteria bacterium UBA7488
GCAAAATTGGTCATCGAAAAAACATATGACATTTTGCATGAACGCGAATCGGATGATACAAAGCGCCGAGAGATGGACAAATCCATCGCTTTGTTGTTCGACTCACTTAAAAAAAATACACATTTGTTGAAAAACGATTAATTTTAATTTTGAAGGGATATTGCCATGTCAAACGTTAAAGAAGCGTTATCTGACGCCAAGCGGCCAAACTTAAAAATTGTCAATGTAAAATATTGGGACGAACAAGTTGCCTTTCATGAAAAAGACAAAGACATTATTGACACTTTCGGGTTTATCGAAAAGTGGGCAGCGGCTATGGAAAAGGAAATAGCCAAAAAACAAAAAACCGTATCGGCCCTTCAAACGGCAGGAACCGAAGTTCAACTGACCAAAGAATTGGCTGAACGGGTTAAACCGAAAATACCGGTTCGAATGACTTACCGACTGATGGAAAAAGTAGCTCGGGAAATTTTATATGCATCATGGGCTTACGGAGAAGAGTTGGCTGCTGCATATGGCGAACGCAAAGAATTCATTCACAAGTTGCGCGCATATGCCGATGATAAAAATGCGCCCAATCGCGCGATTCAACCTTCTTGGAAAAAAGTGGAAGAAGATGAAAAACGCCGTTATTTGGAACGAAAAAAGGAACTTGAACAAAAATATATGCAAATGGATGAAGCCACACTGGTATCTTTAGGGGCTGAGCAAATTGAATTTAAAGACGAGGAGCGCCTTATGGCCTTTTTTAAAGATAATCCGTCCCAACAACGCGTTGTTCTTTTATTTTTGAAATTGTGCCAAACCACCATGCGTGAAGAAGGGTACAATACCTTGTCCAGGTCTATTATTTCGTTGGCAAAAAATAAAATCCATTCGCGGTTTCCCGAAGATAATAAAGATACGGACCATGCCATTATTCAATCTTGGAAATATGGGGAAAAATATGCTGAATGTTTGGGCTATTCAGACGGACAAATTCGCAAAATCTTGCCACGTGCATCCCGCGTGATGATTACCTATGACGAAAAAGGGCGGTAAAAAGCCTCCCTTTTAAAATGCCCCTGATAAAATAATTTGCGGATGTGCACAACGCTTCGCGGCAGGTGAAATTAAGGATTCAAGTAAAACTGTATCCAAATGTTCGGAAAATTTAAAGTTGCCTGCTTTAAATACAATAAGTGAGCACGACACATCCCGATTATGAAAACAATTCTGCCTAAGCAGCCCAACTAAGCAGCCCAAACCGTCAATGATACAAACAATTCGGCGATAAGCCGTTATATTTCACGCAAAAACGGCCAATTTTTTAAAAATTAATTTATTAATACGAATCGAATCCGTAAATTTTGAAATATTTTTTAAATTAATCGGCTTTTAAAATAGGCCGAACCACACTTTTATTGTTTCTGCTTCCCCTTACAAGAATACGATGCATTAAGGAAGCAATAACCGCAAACGGCGCATAACTCTGCCGTTTATACACATACTATCGTATATAAATTTTTATATCGATTTTTAAAAAGTCTTTCAACATACCTCCATAAATCCTGTTTTGGTATATGAAACAGTTTGATTTTAAAATCTTTTTGTACACAAAAGAAGGAGAGACTTGAATGACTAAATCCGTGTTCACCGACCAATACCAAACATTTTTGTCCATGTTGGTCAAAGAAAGGAAAAAAGCGAATTTGACTCAGGTTCAATTGGCTTCAACCTTAAAAAAGCCCCAATCGTTTATTTCAAAATATGAAAAAGGCGAACGGCGCTTAGATGTTATTGAATTTTTAGATATTGCCAGGGCCATCGGCTTTGATGAAACCCTGTTTATCAGCAAATTAAAATAAATGTCCCCCCTCAAGATTTTCCTTGAGGGTTTTTTATTATCCGATTTACCCATAATATAGCACATTTTCACGTTTGCAATTTGGCCGCAAAAAACGTCATCTTTTCTCTTTTAAATAAATATATCCCGTCAAAAAATTGTCATAATTCACTTGACAAAAACACCGCATTTTTGTATGGTACCCCTATCCGAATAATTTATCTTAAACCCTCAAATATGAAAAGGAATAATCATGTTAGAAACTTTTTTTAATCCGGCCTCTGTCGCAGTTGTCGGCGTATCGTCAGACACTAAAAAATTGGGCGCGGTCATTTTTCAAAATTTAATTGATGCCGGTTTTAAGGGCAAATTGTACGGTGTCAACCCCAAAGCTGCCGGCCAAGAACTTTTCGGCAAACCGTGCGTGGCTTCTGTGCGCGACATTGCCGAACCCGTTGAATTGGTCGTTGTGGTTGTCCCGGCCAAATTCACAATGCCCGTCATTGACGATTGTATCGCCAACGGCACGAAAAACATTTCAATTATCACGGCCGGTTTCGGCGAAGTCGGCAACCATGAATTGGAAGACGAAATCGCCCGCAAATGTATTGAAAACGGCATTAACTTGTTGGGCCCGAACTGCCTTGGCCATATTTCGACATTCGACAATTTAAATGCTAGCTTTGCCGACGGGTTCCCTGATCGTGGCAACGTCGCTTTTGTTTCGCAATCGGGCGCTTATTGTTCCGCCATTTTGGATTGGGCCCGCGAAAAAGGCATCGGCTTTTCACACTTTATTTCCATCGGGAACAAAGCCGTTTTGGGCGAAGACAAATTGCTCGAAGCGTTGCAACACGACCCGAACACAACCGCATTCGTATTCTATTTGGAATCGCTTAAAAACGGCAAAGTCTTTTTGGATGTGATTAAGGAAGTGTCCAAAACAAAACCCGTCGTGATTATGGAACCGGGCAAATCGCAAAAAGCGCAAGCCGCTTCGTTGTCCCACACAGGTTCATTGGCACCGAACTACCGCGTT
>DLOI01000104.1:3131-4841 GCA_002477185.1 Alphaproteobacteria bacterium UBA7488
CATCCAAGCCTATACAACACGCGAAATGTTTGGGCTTTTGGAAGTGCTGCAATATGCCAATCATAAAGAATTCGACGGCAAAGTCGCCGTGCTGACCAACGCGGGTGGCGTCGGCGTGTTGACATCCGATTTGTGCGAAGATGCAGGTCTTGATTTGGCTACACCGTCACAAAAAACAATTGATGCGTTAAAGGCCGGCTTGCCCGCCGAATCCGCTTTTNNACCCGATTGACGTCATCGGCGATGCACGTGCGGACCGTTATGAATTCGCATTGAAAGTGTTATGCGAATCGGGCGAATACAAAAACATCATCGTTTTGTTGACACCGCAAATGGTCACCGAATCCAAAGAAACGGCCGAAGCGATTGCCCGTATTGCCCCGCAATACAAAAACGTGAATATTTTCTCGGTTTTCGTCGGCGGTTTAAAGGTCAAAGAAGGTCGCAAAGTGCTGGACGGTGCACACTTGCTGAACTATGAATACCCGATTGACATCGTACGCTTGCTCGGCATGTTAAAGGCTCAAATGGCTTATAAAAATGTACAACATGTTGATGTGCCGACGAATGAAGTGCCGCAAGCCATTCGCGCTGCTGTTGCCGATGCCAAAGTTCAAGGGTTGGCTTCCTTGCCGCAAAACGTCGTCAATATGATTATGGACCATTACGGTATCGATTACCCCAAATCCGGCAACTTTACGGACAAAGCCGCCGCTTTGGCGTTCTGCCAAAAAATCTTCCCGGCACCCGTTGTGTTGAAATTGTCGGCTCCTGACGCTTTGCACAAAACGGAAATGAAGGGCATTTACTTGAACGTTCATGACGAAGCAACCTTTAATGAAGCTTGGGACGGTTTAAACGGTTCCATCCAAAAATTCCAACTCAAAGGCGCTTCGGTACTCATTCAAGAAATGATTGTCAAAGCCACCGAAACAATCGTCGGCGTCAATTCCGATAAGAACTTCGGCCGCGTGATGGTATTCGGTACCGGCGGTATTTATACCGAAGTGATGAAAGACACCGCTTTGCGCATTTTGCCGGCGGCCGATTTCGACGCGATGATTAAGGAAACAAAAGTCGGCACGATTTTAAACGGCGTTCGCGGCGAAGAACCCAAGGCTGCCGGCCCGCTTAAAAACACATTGCAAAAAGTTCAACAAGTCGTTTTGGAAATTCCCGAAATTACGGCTATCGACGGTAACCCTGTATTGGTCACAAAAGACCGCGCCGTCGTTGTAGATTTCAAAATGTTGTTGAAATAAACACGTGTCCTTAAATGGTAACAAAAAGCGCTTCAAAATCGGAGCGCTTTTTTCAACATCTGATTGCCTTTTTGGAAGCCATATTTTATCCGAAAAATAAAAAAACAACCATTTGTGTTAGAATTGCCACGGCTTATAAAAAACGCCCCTAAAAAAAAGAGGCGTTTTGATTAACCGTTCTTCACAACGATTTATTTAACGGTAATAACCCGTAATGAGGCGGATGTGGGTGCATCGATGCCGGTTACAGACCTTAACGCATTTTGGATGCTGTTGTTTTCAGACCATACGTTAACATTGCCCTTTTTATCAACATCAAAAGTTGTTTCATAGGCGCCACCGGAGCCACCATAATCAACCATATCCAATTCATTATACATTTCTTCCGTTATGCCGTTCCAATTTTCCGCATCAGCCGCATACCCTGTCTGAGCCATAACAGACAATT
>DLOI01000104.1:4923-7095 GCA_002477185.1 Alphaproteobacteria bacterium UBA7488
TTTGAACCGCTCCGAAGGGGCGAACGGCCTGGCTCATTTTGAACAGCCGCTTCAGCTGTCATCTTCTTCCAATACTGAAATATTCCTCGTATTTTCATATCTTTCTCCTAAAGTTTTAAAATTAAGACTTTGAAGTCTTATTACATCAAAATCTTACTCTTTTTAAATGCTTTTTTCAATAAAAATCATTCCCACCGCTGCTCGAAGTTTTGACAACAAATTGAAAAAATCATGTTTTTATTTCTTTGTTTTCGAGTCATATTCTGGCCGCCAAAGGCAACAAAAAACCGCCCCTTCGGAGCGGTTCAAAAGTTTCGGTTCAAATAATTTATCGTGTTTTATGCGCAATGCGGCCATAATATTAATTGACCTTAATAATGTGATGTTCATCGCCGGCGACCGATTCAACGGCACGGCGCAAACCTGTTTTGTTTTCATCAATCCAAATATACACATCGCCGGCGGGTTCAACCCAAAAAGTTGTTTCAAACCGTTCCTGTGCATTTTCCAATTCCATTTGTTGGACAAGTTCGTCTTGCAATGCCCAAGCCGCTTCATCGTTACCCGGCTCTATCCCTTTGGTTTGGGCAAGAACCGACAATTTGGAACCCATATCGACTATTTGATTGGCTCTATGACGATTCATTGACATCGTGTACCCGGCAATACCTCCAATCGACAACACCCCGATAATGGCAAGAACCCCCAGCATTTCAACCATCGAACGGCCGGTTTGTGATTTTAACATATTATCTCCTTTGGTTTAGGTTTAAAAAGTAAAAGAGTTTGTCTCCTTTATTTACAAGTTAAGTTTAAATTTATTTTTCAATATATTCAAGATAATTTAATAAAATCAATATATTTTATTAAATGACGGTCATTAATGCAGACTTGAATTGAAAATCCATACATACCGTTTGGGGCTTTTCAATGCTGAGCTTAAAGTTTTAAACAAACGAAATTAATTCGTTGTTTTTCATTAAAACATCGAACCTTTTGTCCCCCATTAGGTATTTTGATTATATAATTTATGACACAGATACTATTTTGAATCTAAAAAAGAGCATCATGAAGATGCCCTTTTAAACCTTTATTTACCTGTTCGACCGTTTTTTAACAGTACAGGATTAACATTGTTTTGTATTCGTCCGGGAAATTGTTCGTTAATTTTTGCACGCATAACAGGATTCATTTTCGGATTGATGACTGATAAATTTTCGCTGAAAAAATAATCTTCATCAAACATCTTTTGTCCGAAATCAACATTTTTGAGTTCTAGCTTATTATATTGTCCTAACCAAATACGACCTTCTAAATTAAAAAATTGGCCACCATCCATTTTACCAGATACATGTGATTTATATAATTCAGAATCTTTAAAAGACGTATTTTTCACGTCCATTGTAAAATCGCCTTCATTTATACGGAAGCCTTCAAAATCATTGTTCTCCCCTTTTACAGCAACCTCGGCAAATTCAACATATGCCTTTTTGAAAGAACAATTATAAACTTTAATATCCAAATTTTTACAGGCAAAAACACAATTATCAAAATTACAATTTTCAAAAACGCCTACAATTGTATCTTTTTTACCCCCACCCACTTCATTGTCATAAAAGCTGAGTGCTTCCTCAGTACTCTTTTGAGATCCACTTTGTAATTTGGAAAGAGTAGCCCACAATGCTGTACCCGCCCGTTCATCAGCTTCTTCTATTTCCTCATTACTTTGTGAAAACCTCATATTTTGAAAATCAACATTTTTAATGTGAGGTGTAAAGGGAATTGAACCGTGACAAAGTGCAAAGGCCAATTCTTCTACATCGGCAAATTCAGCGGTTTTGCCCCCCCCCCCNNGGCTGGGTTACTATAATTTTTTCCATAAGATTTTCTCCTTCTTGATATGAAAATTACTATACTATCGTATCCTATATAATTTTTTTTGACAAGTTTTTTTTATTAATTTTTCAAAATAAATTGAAAACTTTACATTTTTCCATATACTGTTTTATGGATTCTCAATTTTCATATCCCAAATAAGGCCGCTTTGGGTTTTGCGGACCACACCACCTTTTAATGCCGCTGCAATCATATCAATCAATTCAGTCTTTTGGGGACATACCTCGATATCGACCAAACCGTTTTGCGCGGCTTCAATCCCTTCAATATCCAACC
>DLOI01000104.1:7105-7577 GCA_002477185.1 Alphaproteobacteria bacterium UBA7488
GTTTTCATCCTCTTGCGAAGCCAATTCGCGCGCCTTGTCGGCTATATTTTCCACCATTGTTTCTTGACGGCGAGCCCAAAAATCTTCCAAAACATCTTCGTTTACACGACCGCCTGCACATAATTGCGCATATCCGTCAGGCAACGGCACGCCGCAAATTTCTAAAAAACCGGCCGCTACATAAGGTTGGCATATCCTGTCTTTTAAACGTTCGATTTCCTTAACATACGATAACCCGCCCGTGTGGCGCATCTTTATCGGCATGCCTTCATCCGGCATCTGACGGCGACGGATTTTTGCCCCTTGAACATTGTTCATCGGACCGGGTACATACAAATGCGCCAACTTGGTTTTCAACGCCTCATTCACATTTTCGGAGCATGTTGCCTTAACAATTTCAATCCATTTTTCATCAAGCGCTTTCATTTCCCGGACACATCACCCCACCTGCAACATTGCGGATTCGGACGAC
>DLOI01000104.1:7617-7810 GCA_002477185.1 Alphaproteobacteria bacterium UBA7488
TCATGACGCGGGCGCACGACCGGATGGTTTAAGGAAGCCTCCCTATCCAAATGCCGCGCGGCGCGCATAATGTCATCGGCTTGTTGCCAAATAACGGAAAATTGCAATTCATCGGCCAAAGCAATGGTTGCCAACGCACTCATGTCATCATAGGTGCACATCTGCTTTAAATAATTGCGGGACACGCGTTCAA
>DLOI01000039.1:0-1587 GCA_002477185.1 Alphaproteobacteria bacterium UBA7488
CTTTCTCCAAAATTTTAAAATTAAGCATCCTCTTGGAATGACCAACTTCAAGTAAAGCATATTGCCGAGCAAATTTATAATGAATATGGCGTAAGTTATTCCGGCACGATGGGATGGTCGGGCGAATATGAAACTACCTATGTGGTTGAAGAAAATGGTGCCGTAACCCTTTATGGAGGCACAAACGGCATTCGTAATGCGTTGGGTTCGATATTGGGCGCCGATGTATCCCATGGGGGCAGTATAAATGTCGTAGAGGTTCAATGAAAAACCGACGGTGTTATGGGGTTTACGAAGGGCGCTTTGATAGCGCCTTTCTTAACTTTTAAGGTTGGCCTTTATCAAAACAGCTTTTAAAAATTTTTTACGTTCTCAGCGGCTTTATTTTTTGCCTTATAGGTAGCGGGCATTTTAATTGCCAAACGTTTACGAAAGGTTTTAAGGGCAATATTGAATTATATGACGTGCAAAGAACCCAACAATGCCGTCACACGAATGCCGATTGATACAATGGCCGTCAAAATCAGAATAGGTAAAAAACGGGTTAATTTTTTCATCTTATTCTCCTTGTTTTTTATCGGGCAAAACGCCTGTTTGTGTTTCAATATGGCTGAGAGCCGCTTGAAGCACTGTCGGTTCCTTCACTAAATGTATTTTTTGTTCTGCTTGCTCGATTGTTTCAAGCAATTGTGCTTGTACCTTTTGCGCGCAATCCAAGTTAATTTTTAATTCGGCGCCGGCTTGTTCTTCAAGTTCTTTTAAGTGTGCCAATTCTTCGGCAATTTTTTGGGATGCTTTGTAGAAATGGTCGATTAACAATGATAATTCCCGGCTGTTTTGTTTAGCGGTAGACAAACGGTATTCCAATAAAATGGCATAAACGATGCCGATGATTAAAAGCGCAATGATAAGGATGTTTAAAAAAATTTCCAATGTCATATCAAAGTCCTTTAAGTTAACCGCACCGCGCGGATATGTTTCCGATTATAATTGACAAACGTTAAAAGTAAGTTAAGATTTAATCTATAAGGGCAAAATGTGCCTCTTTAAAACATAAATAGTATTTTAATGGGACAAATCCGAAATCGCAGTGCGTAACGGAATTGTTTTTTGTTTGTTTTGTCTTTATATAAAAATACCATAAACGGTTAAATAAAGGATTTATTCACGTAACATAAAAAGGCATATGCCATGACAAAAAAATTCAATTGTTTAAAACCCACTGCCGATATTAAACTTTTTGCCGGCACGTCCAATTTGCCGTTGGCTCACGAAATTGCAGCGTTATTAGGGGTAGGGCTTGCGCCCGTCACAATAAAAAAATTCAAAGACGGCGAAATTTATGTGCGAATCGACGAATGTATTCGAAACCGCGATGTTTTTATCCTGCAATCGCTCAGCGCGCCCGTCAACGAAAATCTGATGGAATTGTTGATTATGTTGGATGCGTTTAAACGCGCAAGTGCTAAAAGCATCACGGTTGTGATGCCCTATATGGGATATGCGCGTCAAGACCGCAAAACATCCGGACGCGAAGCCATCACGGCCAAGCTTGTGGCCGATTTAATAACGACGGCCGGCGCGACC
>DLOI01000039.1:1642-3170 GCA_002477185.1 Alphaproteobacteria bacterium UBA7488
GTGCAATGCCGATTTTTGTCGATTATGTAAAAAGCTTGCAAATCGATACGGATAAGTTGGTTGTTGTCAGTCCCGATATGGGTGGCATAGGGCGTGCGCGCAAGTTTGCACAAGCGCTTAAATGTCCGATTGGCGTGATTGACAAGCATCGTACATCGCATAATGAAGCGGTGGCGAATTTTATTATCGGCGATGTGACAGGCAAGGTGTGTTTTGTTTGTGATGACATTATTGATACGGGCGGTACAATTTGCGAAGCGGTGCGATTGTTAAAGGAAAACGGCGCTGCCGATATTTATGTTTTTGCAACGCATGGTGTTTTTTCAGGGAACGCAATTGAACGCTTGTCGCAAGCACCGCTTCAAAAATGTATCGTCACGAATTCGATTGACTCAGACAAACTTATGTTGCCGATTATTGATTGTTTGTCTGTGGCCCCGCTGTTGGCAAAAGCTATTCAAACCATTGATTGCGGCGATTCGATGAGTGCGTTATTGGAAAGAATGCAAAACTTTTGAATTGTCCGCCAATTCCCCAGACACGAATTTAAAAAATTCCAAACACTGTTTTTTTAAGCGGCTGCATTTTCGGTTTTCTTACGGCGCATACAAGTGCGGCGTTGTTTTGTTTGCGGTTTTTGCGCACCGGCCGTATGTTTTTCTTGAATGGCTAAAATGGGAATCGATAAATCCATATTTTTGATGGCTTTGTCTTCTTCGGTCAATTCGTCGCTATCGTTACCGGTAACCTCGTTTGACGACACGTCGCCGTTTTCGACAGGCACGCCAAAATCGGGCAATTCATCTGAGGTATTGGAAGGCGTATTTTGATTTGTTGCCGGGCGAATTGACCGTTGCGTATTTTGAGCGCGGTTGTTTTCTTCGTTGGCAATAGCCATGTTTTGCAATCTTGCATAATGGTCGGCAAACTGTAAGTATGTTTCGGCCAATACGGTATCGTTTTGGATGAGTGCATCTTTGGCGCATGCTTGATATTTTTCAAATAATTGCAAAGCTGTCCCGGGAAGTTTGCCGGCCGGACCGGTGCTGTCCAATGCTGTGTTGCGCGTTATGGTTTGCGGGCGATAGCCCATATTTCGGTGGCGCGTGTTATAGCGATTTTTTTGATTTGGTTTCATAAATCCTCAAAATAAATGTAAAAAATTCATACACAAAGAATAAAGCATACCGCCTTTTGAAACTTTAGCTTTTTCTTCATGATGTCAAATTTAGGCGCCTATTCTTGGCGCCGCAAAGTTAACAGCCTTGTCCGTTGCAAACCGGTACCANNACAGCACCGGTCCGGCCGGCAAACGCAATGACCATCGGCTGTCTTTGAATGATCGTCGGTTGTTGTTGCATGTAAATCGGTTGTTGTTGTACCATAATGGGTTGTTGCTTAACCATAACGGGTTGTTGCATCACCACAGGACGTTGAACCACAATCGGTTGTTGCATGACAACGGGGCGCTGAATCGTCACGTCGCGTTGCACTGTAACAGGATATTGAACCGTTACGGGATATTGTT
>DLOI01000039.1:3226-5826 GCA_002477185.1 Alphaproteobacteria bacterium UBA7488
CAATTTGTCCGCGCCCCGTAGTCATAATATCCAACGATGTCCCGGGCGCAAAACCATAAGCATTGCCCATGCATGGCGTAGCGTTATTTGCACAGGGTGATGTTTGGTATGAGGGCATATAGCCTGCCGAATGCGCATTGGCCCCGCCCATGGAAGCCGTTGTGGCAGAACCGCCGCTNNCCGCTGTTTGACCCCGAACCGCCGAATCCGACGACACGGCCAAAATAATCGCCGACTTGTGTGCCGTAAGCTACGGCCGAAGTCGTATTATGAGAGGCAGATGAAGAACCGTTATAGGTTCTGGAATTTTGTGAGTTTGTTCCGTAAACGGTACCGCCCGACTGCGTTTGGTTTACGATTTGATAAGTGGGCGTATAAGATTTTTGAGAAGAGGTAAAAGTTTCGTTAACCGTTACCGTTTGCAAATTGTTTAAGCCGGCCGTTTGTGTTAATGCCGACCGCGCTGCCTTGTCTTCGCCCGTGGCATATGACCAGTTCATGTAGATTTCTTCATCTTCGTAAGCCAAAGATTGATGAGCAAACCCAACGCATAAACTGAGTAAAACAGCGATAGAAACGGGTGTTTTTTTCATGCAAAGACCTCTTCTTTTTTTGACTGCTGTAGACAAATGTACCTCTTTTCGTCTACAATTGCAAGCGTTAATCTGCGATTCCCAATAATTTTTTATAGGAATCCCGTAAGAATTCAGCTTCCGCTCTGTCGGCCGCTGTCATTTTTTTCAGGCGCAAAATTTGGCGCATCACTTTTGTGTCAAAGCCGTTTCCTTTTGCTTCGGCATAAATTTCGCGGATGTCGGCGCCCAATTCGCGGCGTTCTTCTTCCAATCGTTCAATGCGGTCCATATAAGAAGCCAATTTGCCGCCGTCGGCACTGGCCAATGTTGTTTCGTCTGACATCATTTTCCCCCTTATTTCACCGTGCGTTTAACGGACAAAGCCAATGCTTTTTCCAAATCCGCTTCGGAACATAATCCCAATGTAACTGGATTTTTCGGCACAATGTTTTGAATGTTTTTATGCGTGCGTTCGCGAATAGCCGTGATTGTCGGTTTTGTCGTGCGCAAAATTTTAACGATTTGAGCATCCGAAATTTCGGGATGATGTTTGACAATCCATGCAATCCCGCTGGGGCGGTCGCCGCGTTTGGATTGTGATACATACCGCACGCCGCGTTGCATCAACCGTTCGATTTCGGGATGCTTCATTAATTGCAATTGATAATTTTCATCGGCTTCGCCTTTTTTGATTTCTTCGGCTTACAACTGGCCGTTTGGCACCGGGTTTAAACCCATAATATGGCTGGCCACGTCGCCATCGGCGATGGCTTGGATTTCCAATGTGTGCATACCGCAAAAATCAGCGATTTGTTGAAAGGTTAACGAAGTATTTTCGACAAGCCAAACGGCTGTTGCTTTAGGCATTAAGGGCAAATTCATTTTTTACGTCCTTTTTGTTTTGGTTCTTTTTAAATTTGGATGAATGAAAACAGTTTATTTTATTTTTTCGTTTTTTGCAAGAAAATAATGACTTATTTTGGAACGCCATACAAAAATAATCGTATCGGTGAGATTAAGAGTGTGTTTTGACAATCGTTTGACCGTGCAATATGCACTTCATGAATAGATAAAAGAACACAGTTAATAAATAAGGGATGCTTTTAGAAGGTGTGGGCAAATAACTTTGTGTTTCATGGTATGTTTTTTGCGAAAACGCAGTATCAATGTGCGGTTTTTAGCAAATGCAACAAAAAGGAAAGGGGGTCTTGTAATAATAAAATGAAATGTATATCCAAGATTTCGGGATGTTTTTTTAGGTGGGGAACACATAATACAGTCAGCAAAAAATGATTATGTGTCCCCCATAGGGACGGCAACCGCGAAAGTTGCCGCACACGATATCCATGCCCCTTACCCTTGCACTTTTTGTCAAAAGCGCCTGTTAAAAAGGCGTGGTTTTTGCTGACTGATTATTCCCTGTTTCAATGTACTTTTATCATACGCTGATTATAGAAAATTACACCGAAAAGTTGTATTAAAAAGGAATATAACACTAAAAAGTATATAATGCAACACGAAAATTTAAGCTTAAACAAAATTTTAATAACATGTTGATATACTTATGTTTTATAAATAGGTATGAGGCTGTGGCGATTATAATGCGTCAAAATTTTGGCGGTTTGGGCAGAAAAAAGAATCGGTTTTTTTCATTTGACAGGTGTATACAAATTTAAAATGAACCTGTGCAAAATGGCCGTGAGCGTTTGGGACAAGATTTAAAAACAAGTCAACTTTCATTTTTAATGTTTCAGAACGACGGAAAAAAATACTTATTTTTCATTGTTTTTGCTTGCCGTATTTTTAGCCGTTGCCATACAGGGCATTTTAAAAAATCGGTTTTTTGGGCGGAACGGGCGCCAACGTGCCAATCAGATGCATTTGAAAATCCGGATGGACGCTTTCGGCAAAAGATTGAAATTGTTCTAATTCGAATCCGCTTAAACGTTTAGCGTTTAACGTGTGGTTGCCAAACGGATTGGTGGTTTTGCCGTTTTTGATGACTTCGAAATGGCAATGCGGCCC
>DLOI01000039.1:5836-8818 GCA_002477185.1 Alphaproteobacteria bacterium UBA7488
CGATGACTTCGCCGCGTTTGACTTTTGACCCGACTTTTAACCCCGACCGATATCCGTTCATGTGGGCATAGGCTGTTTGATAGCCGCTGGAGTGTTTGATTCGGATATATTTGCCGTACGCGCCCTTACGTCCCAACTGAGTAATAACGCCATCTCCCGCGGCCATAATCGGCGTATTCATCGGAGCGGCCAAATCAACGCCGCTGTGAAAAACATTATACATTAATATTGGATGNNCGAGTCGGTTGCCGTATGGAGAGCTGAGCCGTGCGCGCGCTTTTAAGGGGCGTTTCATCAACATTTTAGCGGATAATTCGCCTTTCGGGCTATAAAAGCCGGGGCTGCCCGCTTTATCCGTCCAAGCATAGCGGTGGTATGGTTTNNGGTTTCCCGCCGATTGTAAAGCCGATGTAAATAACCTCGGTATCCAATTCCAAACCGCCGGCTGTCAGTTTTTTTTCGTAAATAATATCAAACGTGTCACCCATTTTAAACATGCTAAAATCAACTTCGCCGTCTAACGCATTTGTAATATAAGAGGCTAATGCTTTGGGCAAGCCCGCTTTTTGGGTTGAACCCGAAAATGTGCGTTCAATTGTTCCTTGGACGCGGTATGATTTCGTTTCTACCCGCCCTTCATGGGAAAACGGCGTGTAAATCCCGCCGGGTTCTTTGATAACCGCAACTATTTCATCGGACGCGAACGGAATAGACAGGCCCAAAAAATCGCCGCTGTTATCTTTAAAAACCAAAATGTTCGTCCCGGGTTTTAATGTTTTTAAATCGACCAGCAAGGCAATCGCATCGGAAATTTGGACGCGTTCGGATGCACTGATTTTTGCACGGTTTAAAACAGTGGATAAGGCCTCTTTGGCCTGCAATGTATATTGTGCCATTTCCACGGTGCCGTCGGCAACGCCGCGTTCCAGTTCAATCAAGGTTGCGCTTTGTTCGGAAATAACCGGTACGTCTTCAAATTCTTCATGTACTTCTTCCACGGCAGGGTCAATATATGTTTTTTGTGTTGTTGGCACGGGTTCGGTTTCGCCTTGTTGTGCCGAATCATATTCATCCGTTTGCGCAGGGGTCAATGCATCGGACAATTGTCCCGGCTGCGGTTCGGGTTGAGGATAAAATAAGGTAACGGTTGTTGTAAATAACAACAGGACAAATAACGCCTTGACAAGGCGGTCAAGGTTTTTGCGCTTGCCCAAAAAACCCAATCGTTTATAGGTGCGGTAACGGGAGATTTTGGCTTGTCTGGCGCCGGTTCGGAGACGTTCTTTTATTTTATTCATAATAGCAAGATATTATCTTAAATTTCAAAAGTGTCAAGGAAAAATTAGTATGGGGTTCGGCACTGGTTAGCACCCTAAAATAAAAATAAGGTAGGTGAATTGCCGTTTAGAGACATTTACGAAAAGGGTTTTCAGGTTTCAACGCTACGGTGGCATTAGTGGTATATGGTTCGGTTGTAAACAGCTTTTGGTGTGTCCCGAAATCTTTTTTAGGAAATCGGCGGTGGGGCTGTTTTTGTGGGGAAAGATGGTTCGACTTAAAAAATATGCTCTGTTCGGCAAGCAGGGCATGTTGTCCGATTTTCTCAGCGAGAAGTATTTTTTGAAAATAAGACAGGGTTCATTTTAAGGGGTTTTGCCTCAATCGGGCGTTTAATGCCGAAAAAGGCGGCCGTTTTTTCTGGATTGTTTGTCATCACGTGTACATTCGGATTTTTATCCAATCCGCGTGCGCGGATTTGTTTTAAAATCCGTCCGGTCGGTTTGTCAAATTCGACGGCGCAAAATAAAACGTGTTTCCCAATATCCGCCATATATTGGACAAGATTCCAATTGACAAACCCTTGCGGGGAATGTTCCACGTATATTCCGGCGGGTTTTATTTCGTCGGGAGTGCACAAAACCAAATCCGTGTTATCGGCGGTCGGCTTATATAAAAAGTCCGCATCGCGTGCTGTCGGAGATAAGGTGGATAGCATTAAGATGCCTTGGTTCATCGTATAATTTTGCGGCGCATAATCATAACCGAAACCCAAAATGAACGGATCGTCTTTGCTGATTGAATCCAATAATTTTTTTAAATGGATCGCAATCCCGCTGGATTGTAAATGTAACATCAACGGTAGAGGTTTTTCGGTTGTTTTGTATTTTTCGCGCAGACGCAGCAGCGTTTCAAGTTCAAAAGATTTGGTTTCGTCAGAGGGATGGTTGACCACTAAAATACCATTTGACAAGGTAATGTCCGCTTCGGCTCCAAACCCTTTTTGAAATGCATTTTCATAAGCTTTTAAAGTAAATTGTTTTTGTAAATCTGACGATTGTCGGTTGGCGATTTTTGTTATGTTCCACAAGCCTCGATGGGCGATAATGTTAAGATTTCCCGACATGTTTTTTGCTCTCTGCGATTTGGTGTGATATATATTAACCATTATACGCCAAATTCTTAAATATGTAAAGTAAGTTTAAAAACTTGAACTTAAACTTTTTATTTAAAAACAAACATAAATTATTATTTAGACAAAAAGTTAACGAAACGTAAATCCGTGTGTAATAATTTGAAACAATCCTTGATTTGATTTTGGGTTTGAATATGGGTATTCTGCACTTATAAAAAATGTAATGCAACTGTTTTGCATACAAAGATATGAAATTAAGGAGTATTTTATGATCGCAGAAATTAAACCGTTATCGCCTTATAAAACAAAGGAAAAAACTTTTCAAAATGCCATTCCTTGCGTCGGCGTCGGCTTACACAGCGGTAAAAAAACAACAATGACTTTAAATCCGGCTCCTTCGGGTACGGGCATTGTCTTTATTCGCACGGACGTAACGGACAAAAATAATGTCATTAAGGCGTCTTATCTCAATGTTTGTGATACGCGCATGTGTTCTTGCGTTTCAAATGAAGACGGCGTATCTATCGGCACGATTGAACATTTGATGGCGGCGCTTTCCGGCTTCGGCT
>DLOI01000039.1:8886-20829 GCA_002477185.1 Alphaproteobacteria bacterium UBA7488
TGCGCCGGTGTGATGGAATTGGACGCGCCGCAAAAGGCGATTAAAATTTTAAAAGAAGTTTGTTTCGAAGACGGCAAAGGCGCCGAATGTTGTTTGTATCCGGCCGAAGAAGGCTTCTCCTTGGATTTCATGATCGATTTTAAACAATCCAAAGTTATCGGGCGTCAAGAATATTCGATTGAATTGTCCGAACGCACATTTAAAGATTATGTGGCCTATGCCCGTACATTCGGATTTGCCCATGAAGTCGAAGCGTTGCGCCAAATGGGATTGGCACGCGGCGGTTCGTTGGAAAATGCCGTTGTGGTTGAAGGCGACAATGTGCTGAACAAAGAGGGGCTTCGCAGCGAAAACGAATTCGTTGTCCATAAAATTTTGGATGCCGTTGGTGATTTATATCAGGTCGGCTTACCGATTATCGGCCATTTTTCGGGCGTCAAATCGGGGCACATGCACAACAACCAATTGTTGCGCAAACTCATGGCTGACAAGACGGCTTATGAAATCGTGACGGTTGATGATTATAAAGCTTCGTTGCTAAAAAAAAGCCAACAAAAAGTCGCTTAAAAAATCCATCTGGGCTTTTATGGTGAGCCCATTAATATTTAACATATGTCTGTTGCGCCCCATGAATCGGGGCGCTTTTTTAGGCTTTTATAAGGAAATTATTGATTTTAATACGTAATTATGCTATATATTCAGATAATATTTTAAAATGAGGATACATGCGTTATATAATTGCCTTTATTATCAGTTTTTTAGCCGGGTTTGTCGGTTATAAGGCTCTTTGCCCTCGCCCAATGGTGTCAGTTGTAATGTCAACCTATAATCGCGCAGATTTATTGCCAAGAGCCGTTGATTCTGTTTTAAACCAAACATTTAAAGATTTTGAGTTCATTATTGTCTTGGATGGTTCAACCGACGATTCGCTTGAGATTCTTAAATCCTATGCCCAAATTGACAAGCGGATTCGTGTGCTTGAAAATGATGGCAATAAAGGCCTTATTTATTCGTTAAACCGCGGTTTGGATGCCGCGCGCGGCAAATACATTGCCCGCATGGATGATGACGATATTTCATTGCCCAGGAGATTCGAATTCCAAGTCAGATTTATGGAAAAAAATCCTTGGATAACTGTTATTTCTTCTTGGGTCGCGGCGCCAGGGTCCATGATACCGTTTCCTTTTCAACAAGAAATTGACCCGGATAAAATTGAAATTCTGCCCTATTTAAATACCGTAGCCATTTCGCATCCGGCCAGTTTTATGCGCCGCGATTTTATTGAACAACATCATATCAGGTACCGTGATAATTATAAATATATTGAAGACCGTCCCTTTTGGCGGGATATTATTGATGCGGGCGGCGTCATTTCCAATTTGCCCAAAGTGTTGTTGCAATACCGTTTGCATTTTCAAAATCCGAAAGAATATTATACACGCCAATATTATTCGACGGTTTCCTATCATCAAGAAATGATGGAACGGTTGATTGGAAAAGAAGCTTATTCCAAAGCCTCAAATTGCGAAAAATTTGTCAAGATGGCGGTGGCAAACAAAGAGAAAAAGTTGCTCAACCAACAAAAATTGGAAGAGTTAATTGAGCTTAAATGTCCCGAAGTAAAGTTTTAGGCTTGAAAGCAGGGGGTGTCATCTGAAAAGGCATTTTCGTCATCGGTAGCCATTTCGCTGAAATCTTCCCACATATTTAAAGAATCCTGTAATGCTTTCAAGACAAATTCATCCGTACGTTCACCCTTGGATGCAGCAGACTCCTCTAAATTTGAAAATAATTCTTTTGATACTTTTAATGTTAAAATGGGCACTTATATCTCCTTTTGTTACAAATGCCATTATAGCATATATATTTAAATTTTGCAAGGATGGCATAAAAATAGCATTAAAAACAAATAGTTGCAAGATGGCGGCCGTTAAATTTTTTTTGTCAAAAAAATCCATGAAAAAAAACTTGCAATTTCTTTTAAAATGGCGTATAACATGACTACTTTTTATGCGAGGCACTTGCACTTGTAGCTCAGCTGGATAGAGTGTTGCCCTCCGAAGGCAAAGGTCGTGAGTTCGAATCTCGCCAAGTGCGCCATTTTCAATGGCGATGCGCCGGCGGGAGAGAACAAAAGATGAGTTCGTTTTGTAAACGGATTTTGACGTTGTTCGAAAAAGGGTAAAAGCGTCGCATGGATTGATGGGGAAACCTTGAAAATCCGAAAGGTGTTAAAAGAGGCAAATTGCCTTAGGCCTTTTAAAAAGTAGAAGTTTTGAAGTAAATCCACACTTCAAAAACAACATATTGGGCTGTCGCCAAGTGGTAAGGCACCGGTTTTTGATACCGGCATTCGTTGGTTCGAATCCAGCCAGCCCAGCCATCATGTGCAAGGGGCTTAAATTTCAGTTTAAGCCCTTGTTTTTTAATCATAATTTCGAGTTCGAATGTTCGTTTTTCAACCAGGCTATTTTTTTAAGCACATCGAACTAATTTATTTTAGTTTCTTTATTTTTCAATAACTTAACTTGGTTTAAATCCAGCCTCCCTTTGGGGATAGATATCAACCGACATCTCCACATAAAATAACTTTCTGTTATCTGAGAAAAGAAATTAGTTTAACCCAAATAGATATGGCGCAACTGTACAAAAAACTTGGAAACATGCCTCTATTGTTTTTGAAGCACAGTCACGTTTGGGAAGTATTTTCAAGAATATTCAATCTTTTCAAGGCAGACGAACAGATTTATTAAAAAATCTAACACAACCCCCTCTCAACAACTTTTCGGTGAAACTAAAAAGGAGTTATATTACCTCTAATCCGATACTTTTCAGATAATCAAACGTTCCGTCGTAGTATGTTGGATTTCTGGTACCATCTTCAGGATTCCCTTCTGGGACACAAATAATCATTCCTTGTCTGGCACGCGTTAATAAAACCCTGTAAGCGTTGATTTGATAAGATTTTCTTTCTTTAGAACAAATATTTTGCCACTTATTACCTGTAAACGAATAATTACCCCAAGTATCATTTTCGCGGCGCAAGTCACCATCCCAAACAATACATGTCCAGTCTAATTCTAGCCCCTGCACATCAAATTCTGAAGCGGCATCTTCCAAAAACAAAGAGGATCTGATGTCATCAATATCATCTAAGAACCAGTGTACCGTATCAGGTTTGCAACGAACATCAATAGATAATGGTCTTAAGCGTTGAGCTTGAGATGACACTAACATACCATATCGTTCGGAACCGCGCTTTTGTTGTTTAAGCCAAGCTTTTGCTTTATCTAATGAGCGAGTTAAAACTATTGGATACCGATCTTTAAGGGATTCATATAATCTTTTGGCTTCATCTACATTTGAAGCTAAAAGATCATGCACAAATTCAGAAAGTTGTTCTGCTCTGAATGAACGCATAGATACTGCAAGGTGCAGATCCGATTTCTTCCGAACATGAGAGTTATTTTCTAGTAATTTATCAATTTCACCAGTGGCGTATTCTTTATCTTGAAGCTTATCAGAAATAAAGACATTCCAATTAGAAAAACTGTTATTAATAGCTCTAAGCCATTCAGAAATGCCAGCCTCACCAGTGTTAATTTCCTGCCCTCCCCCAACTAAGCAAATAATAACAGCCCAATCCTCACGCAAATCCAATGACCAAATCAAAAATTCTGGTTCAGACATTGGAAAATCTTTGATACCTTGCTTACGTGTCAACCAATTAGCTAACTGCTGTTGTGTCCATGCACGTTGAGCTTCATCAAAAATAGCGATGTGCTCAACTTCTGAATAGCCATCTTCCTGATGTTTTTTAACTTTTGCCGGATCAATTTCTAATATTCCATCGCGAATTGGTGTTTTAATTTTGCTTAAAGATGTATTGCGGTAATGGTGCACAATTTGAATAAATGACTTTACGTTCCGTCTTGCCTCTGTGAGTGTATAACGCTTTTCTGGATTTTTATCACTTTCCTGTCTTTTTTTATCTCGAGCTAACGCTTCGGTTAAAACATCAACCAACGGCTGATTACCGGACAAATAGACAGCTAAATCACCTTGGTTGAATTGTTGAACAGCAACATTTAAGCCTACTAAGGTCTTTCCGGCTCCCGGCACGCCAGTTAAAAAACAAATAGATTTCTCATGATTATCCCTAGAGTACTGTATAATTCGAGAGATAAAATCTGTTGTCTGCTGCAAACTTTTACCAGAAGCCTCAGTACGAGTAATATCTTGTACTGAGTGATTTAGATAAAGTGAACTTGCTGCCTGAATAATGGTTGGTGTTGGCTTATAACGGCTGTTTTTCCAATCACTCAAGTTAATATTTACAGCATTTACAGCGTGTTGAGTTTTTATTTTTTGAATTACATTACAAAGTTCGCTTGCATTACATAAAATAGGCTCAAATACGAGGTCATCATAGTGACTAAATAGCTGAACTTGTGAACTGTTTTTAGCATTTGTAGCAATTAAAACAGGAACAATCATCAGATTATGGCTAGCCTCATGAAAGTTTTTTAAATCTAAAGCGTAATCCCATACCTGTTCTATATCTTGACGCAAATATTCCGTAGAATTAACCTTAAATTCTAAAGCATAAACAATTCCGCTTATGAGCAAAACGATATCTATTCGCTTACCCAACCGGGGAATATCGTATTCAAAAATAATTTGTCCTTTTTCATTTTGCAAAATAGAACTCAACAAATTAATCTCTTCTTCCCAGGCGTTTCTTTGTAGATCAGTAATATCAAACGGCGAATTTTTCACGAGCGTGCCCAAGATATAGTTAGGATCACTCTTTATGAAGTTTTCAATCGTATCTGCGTAAAAATATCGGTTCATTTTAATAGTCTTTCTGCTCAATTTAGATGAATACTATCTCTGATAATGTTTTTTTGCAAGAAATAATTAGAAAATAACACACTGTTGAAAAAGATTTAATCTGTTCTATTTAAGTAATTCTCAATCAGATAGCAAATCTTCAAATTCTTTTTCCAAGCCATAAGTCCGGTTTTTCTTGGCTGCGTTGACAAGTTTTAAGAATCCTTCATCTAAAGAACTTGAAGAAGCATTTAACGCTCCGGACAATGAAACCTATTTCATTACTAAAGATAATAAAAAAGTGGGTGGGGCTGTTGTTAAAATTAATCAACAAACACAACATAATTAGCTGGAGTTATTTTTTATCTATGCAGGCTGTCATAGCTCCGGTTTGGGATTTGCCGCCTGGAAAGCCATTGAAGCTCAATATCCGGGAACGAAAATATGGGAAACCGTAACTCCCTATTTTGAAAAAAGGAACATTAATTTTTATGTTAATAAATGTGGCTTTCATATCGTAGAATTTTGCAATAAATATTTTATAAAATTTCAGAACCACAATCATTAACTGAAGAACTATATAAAATATATGCAGATCTTATAAAAGATAATTACAAAGAAAATTTTACTCCTGTACAAGCAAGTGCCTATAAACGCTACACGGAAATTATGAAACACACGCCAAGCGGGTGTTCTGTATTTCTTAATCCTGATCCATGGAAACCGATAAATGAAAATGGGACGGACGCAGAATTTTATAGAAGTTCTTGGTGTCGGGCTAAATGGGACGAACCTTGCGGATCTATTTTAATGAAATCAGTGGGAATGGGTGGTATGGTAAGCTGTCATCCGGGAATACTGCAGAAAGATGGGACTTATAATAATGCCCGTGCATACACTATTAAAGAATTGTTATTATTAACCGGATTACCTGACGAATACAAAATTCCTGATTTTGCTCTTAATAATGATTCTTTAATTCGAGATGTCATCGGCGAATGCGTGTGCCCAGGTATTGAATATAAGATAATGCAGAATCTTCCAAGAGAGTAATTATTAACCCACAACCTAGAGAGGCAGCACAATCTGCCTCTTTTTTTATACCTCTTATTTATCTATTTTAAGTTCAAGTTGTTCAGTTACAGTCAAACCATCTTTATTTTTTTCTGCCATTAAAAATAGTCCGGCCCAGTTAGTTTTTTCCTCCCATAAAGCACCGATAGCAGCTTTTTCTTTAGTATCTGCATTGTCAATTAAATGAGCCCCTTTGTATTCAACAACAAGAATTCGTCCATCATTTAACATTGCTACAAAGTCTGGATAAAACTTATCAGTTGAGGTTGGCAACCAAAATGAATTCGGATGTCTGGCAACATTTCTAATCCAGTATTTTATATGTGAATTTGAATCGATGGCTTTTGCACATTGAAATTCTTCGCCTTTCTCCCCACCATCAAAATTTGGAACATTATTTGCACCAAGGTAATGTTTGACAAATTTATATTTTCCTCTGTATAAGAGTTCATTAGCATACATATTATCAAAAAATTCAAAACCATTATCAAAGTTTAGTTCAACACGAGCTTGCGGCGCAAAGAAAGAAGTTTGATGAGATTGCATCCGAGCTTTGGCATAAGCATTTTTAATTTTATTAGATAATTTAGTTGCAAGCGCATACTTTGCAAGCATTAATTCTGCTATTTTAATTCCTCTATGGTCTATTAAATATGAAACAACATCAGTCAGCCATTTTACCATAGTTGCTTGCGAAAAATACGAATCTCTTAACTGTTTATCTAACCATTTCACCAAATTTTCAGATGTCCAGTTGTCAATACTCATAAAAGGCATAGACAATTGGTCTTCGCCGGTTGGAGAATATCTTAAAGCATGATCATCAATATCAATGGTAAAACTATTGCCTTGTCTAGCAATTTTAAACTCGTTTTCATTCAGTTGATAAGGAGCAAAATCGTTCAAATTCCAATCAAAATATTCAAATACTATTTCTGGATCAGCTAATTCAAGTTCACCTTGTAACTCCACCATCATTTGCGGAACTTTGAACTTTTCACCATTTTTAGCCGGTGTAGGTTCATCCTGTCTTTTTTGATAGTTTTCAAATTTTGTTTCAAGCTCAAATTGTTCATTTTCATTAAGCATCGGCTTTATTTTCTCAATATCCTCCACTGTCGTTTCATTGTTGAAAACAATACTGTGTGAACCATCATTTTCTTTATGTAAAGTTATTGTTTGAGGTAAATTTTGTGTTTTTATAACAGTTGCAGATGTAAGAATAATTTTATTTGGTTGAGGATTACTACTGAATAAATCATTCGTAGGAACTTTTTCTACAACACTTTGAGCTTCTTCATCTGAAAATCCCTTATTTTCAAGTTTACGGACAATACACTCCGTTGCTTGGCCAAATCTTGTTGATAAAACATAAGCGTAAGCCCTATTTAATGCTGATATTTTACGATTTTTTGCATACGGCATACGCATAACTCGACCAAGTAATTGCTCAACGGCTGTATCACTTTGAACATTTGCCAAAGAGCATAAGACATAAGCAAACGAACAGTCCCAACCTTCTTTTAAAGCCTGAACTGTAATGATATAGCGAATAGGACAATTACGATCAAAAACATTAACACCATCAAGTTCTTTTTGATCTCCGGTTGCAATAGCAATTTCATTTTCAGGGATTTGTTGAACATTGACTAAATTTTCTTTTAGCTTCTCAACGGTTATTTCTCCTTTTATATCTTGAGCCTGAAATAACAAAATCGGCCGAACATACTCTTTTTCATACTGAGCTGCTTTTTCGAGCTCTGCCCTTTTGGCAATTGCTTCCGTAACCGCTAATTCCCAATTATTATGTTCTGTTAATGCAATCGGGAGCTTTATCATTTCCTCATCTTTTAATTCCGTTGCATATACATTATACAACGTATTATTTTGCAATCTTGGAGTAGCCGTTAATTCTATAATTGCAGATGGATTAATGCGTCCTTGCATCTCAGCACTAAGATTAGTAACTGCATTATGTGCTTCATCTACAATCATAATAGGCTTATGGGCATACAGCAAATTTGCAAATGAGTATTTTAGATGACCGTTTTCATCTTTTTCCATTCCATCTTGTGCTGTGATATGCGTAAAATGGGGTTCCAAGTTTTCATTATGCTTGTAAACATTGTATTTTGCTGTATTTTTTTTACTGAATGACTGAATAGTTGAAACAATAACACATAAATTCTGCTCTATATCGGAAGGACGAATATTAAACTTTTCATCAACATCAAATACTTTAACATGACTACCATACTGTTCATCTAATGCTTCACGATATGGGTGGCGAGGATTTTTGAGAGCTTCCGCGGTTTGTTGTCTGATTGTATCAGATGGTGTGAACCATAAAACAACTGGAAATTCCCGCTCTAACCATACTTCGCTGGTAATTTTAATTGCATGAGCGGCAATAATTGTTTTACCACCGCCTGTTGGAACTTTCAAACAAACACGAGGTGTATTCGGAATTGTTGACCAAACAACATAGTCGCTTTTAAGTTGCCCTAAACGATGACTTATTTCAGGATTAGATACAATATTCTCATAAGCCTGCTTGTGCCCGCAGATACGTGCTTCTTCAAAAAATTTATGTAAAATATTGAGCGTGTTATTTTGATAGTTTTTCAGTTGCATAGCTATTTTCCCTTTCTATCACAGAAAGCCATAAATTTTTCAAATAATTCTATCATGTCTTTAGGGATAACAATATTATCTGTATCTTTGACTTGTTTTAGACTAAAAAATTCTTTTGCTAATTCGATTTTTAAATCTCTAGCTGTTTTACATCCTTCCGATATTGTTTGCCCCGTAGCTTCTCGTTCAGATTCTACAAAATCAATATTTTTTAAATAAGGATCTATGTTTGCAATTTTGATTTCAAAATCACGCAAGGTCAGCTCTTGATTTCTTCTTTTTCTTGCTTCTATTGCCGTATAAAATGCTGGCAATAATATAACTAAAGCTATTGGCAACCTTGTCAAAACTGTCCACCAAGAAAAATCATTTTCGTTAAATAATTCACATATAGTTGCAATAATCATTATCAACGCTGCGGTGCAAAATAAACCAAACGATGTCCAAAACATAATATTTGCTGTCCTATGTTCAACATTAGCATATTTTTTATACTCACCACAAGAAACCATATCACCAACTAATCCATAGATTTTCTTTATCTCTTCTTGGCGTTCTTCCATATATCTAATGATTGAAACAGTTTGCTGTTTTAAATCTTCATATTTTTCATCAAATTTCTTTTGTATTTCTTCTTCAGTATTTTTAATTTGCTTTGAATATTTTCGCCCCGCTTCATCCCATAATTGCAAAGTATTATCAAGTTTTGTACGAGCAGTTTGATCTCTTAAATTTTGGGATGAAGTAAATTGCTGTTTAAAACCTTCCGATAATGTTGTTAATTCTTGCTCTTTATTATTCACTTGTGTTTCAAGACTTGTTATTTTCTGTTTTAAAGTTGATACTTCTTTTTCTAAACCGTCTTTTTCTTGTTTTATTTTTTCAATAATGTTTTCATTTTGCCTTTTATAAACACTTATTATTTGATTTAATGATTGTTTTATATCAGTTTTATCTGTTGTTGGAATATAAGGCAATTGTGCAACAATATTATCAAGTTGACTTGGAATATTAGTATAATAAGCTGAAGAAGGAGATGTTATGTCACTATTTACATAACTTTGAATACTAGAAAGATATGAAGAAATATTATTTAAATATGTTGGGTTACATATTATACTTCCTATCCCTTTAATACGATTTTCCAAAATAGAAATTAAAATTTTTAACTTTTCATAGATAGCTGTATTTTGTTCATTTAGTTGAACTTTTTCTAAACTTTCTTTAAGTGTGTTGATTGGAGTAATTAAATCTATCATCATCTATCTCGCTTTGATGTCATAAGGTGTTTGTTTAAATTCTATGTTGAGGCTTTTTAGACGGGCTTGTGAGATACGTGTACTTTCGCCATAGATTACCAGTTTTTCGTATGGTTGATGTTGCATATCGTCTAAAATCACATTTAAGGTCTTATTGGTTAAAACATTTCCACCATCAACACGCTTATCGCGTAAAATACCATTATACAACAATGCATATGAAACATTATCAAAAGTGCCGAGATAGGTTGATTTTTCAGTCGGCTTATTAAATGGCGTCTTAGTTTCTGTAAACCATATATGCGCTGATAAGTTTTCAAAGCTGATATTTTCGTTGATACAGCCATCAGCATCAAAAATCTCATTTCCTAGTTTATAAAACCGAAAACCGCCACCGCCTTGCCAATTAACGGCTTTTGATATACCTTCTTGTTCTCCATCCACTATTTTCTTTAATCGTGGTTGAACAAACGTATATGCTTGCTCGTTCATCTCTATTGTAATGTATTTTCTATTCATTTTATGAGCAGTTGCCGCTGTACTTCCCGTTCCTGCAAAAGAATCAAGAATTAAATCTCCTTCATTTGTCGTCATTTGAAATATTCTGCTCATAATCGCTTCTGGTTTTTGCCCATCAAACGCTAATCGTTCCTTAGACATCGGATTTATAACGCTTATGTCTGTCCATAAGTTATTAACAGGCTGACCTTGATATTCATCTAAATATATTTTTCTATTTATATTTTGTGTCTTATCCTTTGGAAAATATAATTTCCCCATAGCATCCCATTGTTTCATAACCTCTATTGAAATAGAATAACCTTTAACAGGAGTTTTATACCCTTTATAATCATACATCAAATTTGGTCGAGGGTTAGGACTTTGTATTGGAGACTTCATAAATCGTCGACCGTTTTCATCAACATTATTAAATCTTTCTGCTATATATTTCTTAGTATTTTCATCATCTTTACTATAAATATGATGAATGACATAATCTTGGGTTTTGGAATACCATAAAATAAAATCCGTAACATTATTCAATCTATTGCTTGGATTTGCGCTACCACCACGGCGTTTCCAAATTATATCATTTACAAAATTCTGGCGACCGAAAATTTCATCCATTAAAACTTTTAAATAGTGGACTTCATTATTATCTATTTGAACAAAAATAAAACCATCTTCTCTTAAAAATTCTTTTAATAACTCAAGCCTAGGGTACATTAGTGACAACCATATAGAATGTTCTAAATTGTCGTCATAATGTTCAAACGCTGAACCTGTGTTATATGGTGGGTCTATGTATATACATTTAACTTGCCCAGCATAGAATGGTAATAATGCCTTTAATGCTTCAAGATTATCACCTTGAACAATCATATTTTCTTTTGTTTTATCACCATAACCAAGTTCCGGCACCTCTTCCAATAACCGATATGGTGTCTTTACAGCAGTTTTAAGAGATTCCTCTCTCCCTAACCAGTTCAAAATAGGCATTATTATTCCTTAAATCTATTTAATTCATCTTTTTTAGATTATTTTATTTTGTACATTGTATAAGATGATTTTCCTAAAAGCAAGTTTTTCCAAGATTTTTTTGACAAGAAAAACATAGGCTGGCGGACTTTTGAGGTGTTTTCATTAAATGACATTGATGTTATATAACAAAAATCTAATTTACGCACGACTTCTTTTCAAAAATACCGAAAAGTTAAGCACTTGTTTTTATTTTAAATTTCCAAATTGTAGCAAAAGGTCATTGGTTTTGAGAATTTTAGGGGCTCCCGAATAAAATTATTTACGACATAATGTAAATAGTTAATAAGTCAAACCAACTATTTATGAAAGGAAAATCTTATGTATCAAATCAAAGTCAATGGTGTGTTGATGCCGACAATTTATTACTCTTTGCGTGACGCAATGAGTGCTTGCGAAGCTGAAAAATCTCGCGGTTATGCTGTTTTTACTGCGATTGTTAGTTTATAAGGAGATTGTGTTATGTTAAAACAATTTGAAAACTGGTTGTTGCAACAAAAATATTCTGCTTTGACTGCTGCTGATTATACCGGTCGCATTGAAAGACTTTGGCGTAAAGAAGAATTTACACTCTCTCATTTGGTTGAAAATATCGCTTCTATCC
>DLOI01000039.1:20888-21077 GCA_002477185.1 Alphaproteobacteria bacterium UBA7488
AAGGCGTTTCAAAATGTTTTTGGTTGCTGAAAAACTGGCTTGAGGTGTGTTATGACAGATATTAAAACCTTAAATAACAATCTTCGCAAGTTTTTGATTGGTGGCAAGATTATGTTGACGCAAGGTATAAATGCCAAGACCTATGAAGAAGTCGCTGAAATTATGTTGAAAATCCGTCATTTTGACAAT
>DLOI01000039.1:21148-24354 GCA_002477185.1 Alphaproteobacteria bacterium UBA7488
CTTTTGGAAAATCGATTATTATGATAAGAATTATCAATATTTATCCGAAGACCCAAGCAATCCTGATGTTACAAACCGCGTTTTAACGGTTATCCTATTGTTCCATAAACAGCCCTAAAATGAGCGGATTTGATAAAACAAGTAAAATATAAGGCCAATCTGAAATTAATCAAATCGGGCTGAATTTTGAAAGTTTAAACCAGTTTACGCTCTATCAGAAATGTTTGAAACCGTCTTGAAATTCATAGCATTGTAATGACACTCTCTCAAGATAAAATAGATAGAATTAAAAGATATATTCCATTAAATTAATTTCTGTGACAGAAGGTCTATAAATAGGATGAGACACGCAAGCACTTAAGACTGTCAGTATTAAAAAAATTAATATTTTCTTTATTTTTATTGACTCCAATACATATGAAAAGGTTATGCCTTTGAATGATTTTTGCGAGTTTTGGAAAACAAAAGGGATAAGAGGTATTCTGTCGGTTTTTCAACCAAGCGATAAAATATTTCGGCAGCGCCCCATAACAGAGGTAATGATGCGCAAGTCATCAATACCAAATTCCAATAAAAGGGGATTCCTAAACGGTTAAGATAAACGAATAAGCCGAAAGAAAATGTTTGCATAACGAAAAAGTGTGTCAATATTAACGGGAATGATATTTTGCCGAAATAGGTTAATATTGACCCGGATAAGGCCTTTTGAAAAACAACCGTACCAAAACATCCGATGGATATAAATAAGGCTCCGATGCCATACATCAGGGAATTTGGCACTTGTGGCAAATAAACAACTATCGGGAAGTTTCCGATAATAAAACCGGCGGCGACATACAAACCGCCCGTGTTTACAGTTAAAGGCAATTTTACATGCGTGAGAAAATCAGCGGCAAGAATCCCGCATAAAAATGCCGTATAATCGGGAAATTTAAAGCAAAAGAAAGAGGCTATCAAGTATACGGCAAAGCGTCCCTTCGTTTTTGCAAAAACAGCCAAGAACAAATAAGTTAAATAAGACCCGATTAAAATGATGTTCATACACCATAAAACACTGTTGTAACGTCCGTCGCCGTTTATAAAGGCCATGAATAATCCGGATTTTAGCGCATCTGTTAATGATAAATTGCCGGGAATAAGAGCCAAAACCCAACTTGAATTTGTCAAGGGTACCAATTGGAGGTTATAATTCCAGTTTGCTTGCCATAAAAAATAGCCGATTAACGTACACGCAAGGACGGGCGGCATCAACCGGAAATAACGTTTATAGATTTGATGGTGAAAGAAAACGGATTTACGGGTTTGAAAAAAATTGTAAGTCGGAATAAAACTGATTAACGCAAAGAATATATATAACGGATATGATGCATTGGACAGGACGCTGAATGGAAAAGCGTTGTAATATACATATAAAGCCTTTTCAGGCGGCACATCAGAACCCCATCCGATGAAACCATAGGGATAAAAAGCCAAAATATAGTGGAAAAAACAAACCCACAGGGCGCATACGCCCTTTAATCCGTCAATGTAAGCAAGTCGTTTCATGTTAATCAAGGTGGATAATTTAACTTTTTTTAATCTTAATTAATTTTCAAAAAAAAGCAATAAAAATTTTATACGAATCCATAAAAGCCTTGTTCAAAACCAAAAATTTTTTATGTTTTGACAACTTTAACATATATTTTCGAATTATTTAACTGTGCCATCGGTAACATATAAATTTTTAACGTTGGTTACTTTTAATTTGATGCAATGACACAATTGCTTGCATGTTTTGCTGCATTTTTTGAACGGCCAAATGTTCGTTCACTTCTTTCGTATGTTCGTATGGCGGCAACGCATGCGAATAATTGATTTGAAATTGTGTCGGATTGTCAACGTCCGGTTTCATCGTGCCGATACTGAGTACCCGCCAAGGTTCCAATTGTTTTTCTTGGACGAAATCGATAATTGTTTTGTCGTTTGGCACCAAAAAGATTTCGGGTTCGTGGACAGATTTATCTTGTGGGGCAAATGCGATAAACGAGGTTTCTTGTTGTGATTTTTTGGAATTCAAGAGGGAAGCTGCCCATTCCAATTTAGCCTTTTGATGTTTTTTAATTCTGGCATAAACCAATTTTATGGTTTTGCGGCGGTGTTTATAATCTTTGGCAATTNNTTTAGTTATTAAGGATAAAACGTAATCTTTGGCAAAATCGCTCCATCTGGTACGCATATCGATATACCTTGTTCCGTTACCTTCAAACCGAATGCGTCCGACATCCAAAATATCCATTAAATCTAAAGGTTTAAAATCTTTATCTTCCATGGCTTTTCGTTCGGTCGGATCTTTGATAAACCAAGTTTTATATAACTTATTGTTTTTCAAAATTTGGTCGTGATTGATGCGTTCATCATAAGGTGAGTGCTCAGCAAGCAATACTTTCCCCTGCGGAAATTTGCCCGTTTTATCCTTAATAACTAAATACATGTATTCCCATACGACTGAGCGTTTCTTATTATTATCGTATGTCCATTCTTCCATTTTCAACTCCTTTTTGTATTCATATAATTTAATTATATCAAAAAAATCGGATTTGTGAAGTAAAAAATTGACAAATTTTAGGCGAGACTTCCGCGTGTGAAAAAATTTTTAAAAGCCTCTTGCTAAGTAAGTTTTTTTGTACTTTTTTGTATGCAGATGGAAAGGAAATAGGATTATTTTTTTAAAGGAAACCAGCGTCTTAATAATTCCATGTCATATGTTTGTTGCATATCTTGGGTAGGCTGTTTAAAACAGCTGTTAAACAAAGGTTATTGTTCCGCCCAAATAAGGGGCAAAACCGTATCCCAATTTTTTTGGTGTGAGGCCTTAGGTATTAAAATAACGGTTGCATTGGTACAATCAATTTTTTGTATTGCGGCACTTTTGCCTTGGGTAAAATTTTGCGACGGCGTATTGTTGCGGCAAATGAAATTTTGTGTTAAGACGGGCGGGATAATTTTATCTTTTCCCCCGACATAATGGATTTGTGGAAATTTTAAAAATACCTCGCGATAATCATTTAAATCCAAAGAGTGTGACAAAGGCATTAAGTTTTTCGCATGTGTCCATTGCGCGTGGTCCAAATTGCCGGCAACCGTGATGATTTTTTTGACCGATAAATCCGGGTACATAGCGGCAGTTAAACCGGCGATTTGTGCACCACCCGAAAAACCGATTAGGA
>DLOI01000038.1:0-182 GCA_002477185.1 Alphaproteobacteria bacterium UBA7488
TACGGGCAATGTTAATGAGGAACCGATTGCACCGCAAGGGGCGACGACGACCGGTGGTTCCGGGACAAGCGAAACAATGTCCTTCGGACCGAGTGCACAAACGACGGGTGGTACAACAATGACAACGGGTTCGACCACTGCAAGTACGTCTGCGCCGACGGAAGCGATGACGTTTAATGCAG
>DLOI01000038.1:258-2688 GCA_002477185.1 Alphaproteobacteria bacterium UBA7488
GGTACAGCAACCGGTGCCGCGGCCGATAACAAGGCAAGCGACAATGGTCAAAGCGGTGCAACTGACTCTGTTGCGCGGAATATGGCTCAACGTGCGTCTGCAGAAGCAAGAAGTGCAGCAGCGTCAGTCGAAGCGATTAAGAAAGGTAACAAGAAAGATGACAACAAGGTTGAATCGTCAATCAAATCTGCCCAATCCAAAGCGGACCAAGCGGATATGAAGGCATCCAATGCTCAAGCTGCGGCCGCTCAGGCTTTGTCGGAAGCATCCAAAAAAGACAAGGATGANNAAAGAATAAACCCGAATAAGGTTGAAGGGAAAAAGATATGACGTTTGCCTTAAGACATATTACGGTCATGAAGAACGCACTGAAAATTTGTGCGTTTTTCGCCGTGCTGTGTTTGCTTGCCGGATGCGAAGGGCTTAAAATGTCATCTGAATCCGAGTGGGTGGCCAGCGTTCAAAACTGTTGGCCGTGTACGCTTTACAAAGCGACCTTTGATGCGGTCGGCACGCTTGTCAAAAACCTTTATCCCGCCATGGCCGAACGAGGATTGCTGGTGATGGGTGTCGGGTTATTGTTTTGGTTGGCTTTTACGTCAGGGAAAATGCTTACGTCCCTGATAGAACCGAATATCAAAGAATACATCCGTTCCGTTATGATTGTGCTTTTTAAAGCGATGGTTGTTACCGCAATTTTGTACAGCAGCGATACCTTTTTATGTGTTATTGACATGATTGTGTCGCCCGTTTTGACTACGTTTACGGAATTGTCGCGCATTGTATTGACTGCCAATACGAATATTAACAACGGTCTTGTTTGGCCCGAACAATATATGGTACAAAAAGATGGCGCTTGCGATTTGTTCGGCGGTCAAATTTCATATCAGTTGCAAGATATTATTTTCCGTGTCTACATTGCTCTTAATTCAGGTATGACGTTGGGTTATTATGTGATGGTGGAAAAGAGTTTCCTAAACTGGATTGTCGGACCGTTCATCATTTGGATGTTCTTTATGATGTCGTTGATTTTCCCATTGATGTTTGCCGAAAGCTTTATTCGTTTGGGTGCCGTTATTGTATTATCGCCGTTTTTCTTTGCAGCATGGGTATTTCCTTCGACCAAATCAGCCATCAAAAAAGCATGGGATGTGGTCTTTGGCGCTATGTTCCAACTATTAATCGGTTGTATTTATATCGGGTTGGTCGTGGGCGTTATTCAATTGTTTGCCGATAATAATTGGCCGGGAATGTTGGGTAATTCGCGTCAAACATCTGATCCGAGTATGATGGTAAATTTCAGACGTTTATCAACGGAAGCTATCAGCTTTTTTGCTTTGATTATCATTATGAATCGAATGCAAAGCAATATCCCCGCCATTGCCGGTGCACTTGGCGGCGACAGTTCCAAATCTGAAATCGTTGGCTTTATGAATGGTGTTAAACAATTGGCCATCAGTGCGGCAATGATTGCTGCGGGTGCGGCATTGTCGGCTTTTGGTTTCCCGGGCGGTGCAGCAATGATCCAATCCGGTGCACAAAGGGCGGCCAGCCAAGCCGAAGATGCTGCAAAAGAAGCCACAAAGGAAGTAACGGACACGGGGTCGGGTAAATAAAGCAATGGCAATATAGTCAAGGAAAAAAGTTATAAATGAATATGTACTATATGAGTGGAAAATAGATTAGAGTGGAAGTAATTAAAATGGCAACATTGAAAAGATATATGCAATTGGTTTTGATGATCGCAGCTATCGCGGTGTTGTATTACATCCCGGTGGATTTTGCAATGCCATATGTTTTGCCAATAACTGTTGTGGGTGTGGTTGCCATTTTGAGCTTTGTATTTTATACATTAAAAAAGCGGGGATTATTGGCCTTGGCTTTCATCGCAATGTTTTCTTTAACAACAGGCGCAAAGGCCTATGATATTATTGATTGCGGCGGAACTTATAATACCAATGGACAAAGTATTGTCAATGCACTTCAAGATGCTGCTATTGGTGGTAATATTGTTGACTCCGATTTTGAAGACAAAGCGGTTTTAGCATGCGTAATTGTAAACATTGCTAATTTGAAAAATGAAATTTGCAATGGTGCAGAAAATATTAATGATACATATGATCCGAAAATTCGTGCTAAAGCTTTTTATGTTCTGGATAATTTCTATCGTATGAGTTGGAAAGAATCAGGGCGGGATGCAGATGGAAGTTGGCTAAAAGGTCATTTGGAAAAATTGCCGAATAATGAAAAAATTATGGCCGCCCTTGGTACTGCTGGTAACGTTGATACAGACGAAGTTGTCCCGTGTGCCAAAGATTATATTAAAAAGGCCGCTAAAATCGATCGAAAAAATGAAACCGATTGCGGCAATGTGATGAATAAGGTTAAAGAAAATTCAAAGGATTGTTGGGTATGCGATATTGTACATTT
>DLOI01000038.1:2837-3634 GCA_002477185.1 Alphaproteobacteria bacterium UBA7488
CGTTTTATTGTGGTAGCCATTGCCGCGGCAATTTTACACGCGCCCATTGTAGATTTTTATCGAATAATTATTTCTCCGTTTGTGGGGTTGTCGGCGAATTTAGCGGGTGCTTTTACCGAAATGTCAATGACGGACGGTGAAAAAACGTTCGCTGAAATTACTGAAAGCAGAGCAGGAGCAAAAGCCGGAGAAATCTGCGGTTATTGTACTGACATGAACGATCCCGATTTTAAATTTCCTCGTAAACGCGAAGGGTTGCAAACTTCAAACGGCAATACGGTTTATGTCGAAGTGATGGATGACCAAACGATAAACGGCATCTTATGTTTGACTTGTAAAGTATATCGTCAGGTAACCCCGTTTATAGCCATTGGCCAAATGTTCAGTTGTCATGCCAATGCGGTGGCATTTAACGTGCCTTTAACCTCTATTTACATTCCGAATATTTTTTGGTGGATAGTGGGATGGGTTATTATTATTCCGTTTTCGGTATTGGCCGTTATTGTCGGGTTTTATTTGATTGATATTGTGTTGCGCTTGGGGTTTGTGATTGTTTTGACGCCGCTTTATATTGTGGCGTGGGCCTTCCCGATTTCACGAGAATACTCAACAAAAGCTTGGCATTTAATTTTATATTCATTGTTGCAATTTATCGGTGTCGCCATCATGATTGCTTTGTTCTTGGCATTGTGTTTGCAAGTTATTCCGGGTGGAGAACCGAAAAATTCGTTGGATGCTATGGCAGCAAACGATGTTGAAAAAATGTTCCGCATTGTAACAGGCGTTGACCCGCTTGG
>DLOI01000038.1:3679-4471 GCA_002477185.1 Alphaproteobacteria bacterium UBA7488
GATATTTGCCGCTTTCTTGGCTATTGCCATTAAAATGTTGACGGCAACGGAATCTATTGTTCAAAACTTGTCAGGTATTTCGTTGGGTATCCCGGGTATTGCGTTGGGGGCTCTGACGGCAATGGTTAAAGGGGTAGCCTCGTTGGCCGGCAAAGCGGGCAGTGCAGCCACTAAAGTCGGCTCTAAAGCAGGTGATGCGGCTAAAAAAGGATTTGACAAAGCTAAAGAAAAATCGGCAAAAGGCGAAACTGGTCAAAAAGCGTCGAAAAAGAACAGATTTGAAGATAAAGACAACAAGAAAAATAAGGGTGATAAGGGCAGCAATGATGCCAATACTCCGCCAAACGGTGGCCCGAATAACGGACCGGGCGGAGGCGATTCCGCAGGCAATCCGAATGGCGGTGGTGACGGTGGAGAATCGAACGAAACTCCTAATGATAACGTGGATAATCCAGACACGAATGCACCATCGGGCGCTCAAGAAAATGGGCAAGCATCTCAATCACAAGGTCAAAATGACGATAATGCAAAGGGTGAGGGCAAATCCGGTGACGGCTTTATTAAACGCGGTGCAAAAGCTGTGGGTATGGCGGCTAGNNNNCGATAAAAACGGCTCGCAATGTTATCGGCGCAGCTGTTGCCATTCCGAAGAAAGCTGCAGAACTTCCCGGAAAAGTATTAAGCGCGGGTGCCGAAAAAGTCGGGTTCGCTGCCGGAACGCTGTTTTATAAATTTTCGAATAAAACCGGCGGCAAGTATGCACAAAAAGGTTTAAATATGATGACCTCTACG
>DLOI01000038.1:4544-6277 GCA_002477185.1 Alphaproteobacteria bacterium UBA7488
TGTTGGTGGCCGATGGTATGGTTGGCTCTCCGATAGCCAGATCAACAGTTTTTGTAACGGCTCCGATTGTAAAAGGTGTTTCCAGAAGTTACGAGGGGATTAAAGCTGCTATTAACAAAATGCAAACGTCTCCAAAAACGGGCGGGAATCCGCCAAAGGACAGAACAATACGTGTGAATCCTAAACCTGGAAAATAAGTAAAAACTTCCTTTTATGCGTTCAGGCAAATGAAATCGCTTAAAAGGAAGCGCCGATGTTTTGACTTTTTTCTTTGCGATGGGAAATCCATCCATACAAAGGATTGCAATTTGATTGTCAAACTTAATCAAACATAGTATTTGGACTTCTATTTTGAAATGATTATATGAATTATATTATAAAATCGCCATGGACATAATATAGTTTGTCCCCATAAGTTGTATTTATTGCCCTTGTGTATTGGATAAAAGTTTCATAAAATATTTGTTGGCAGAATCTTGAAATATATTTAAGGCGAGTTTTATCTCTTTCAAATGACAGAAAAGTGGAAAAAAAGAAACAATAATGCAAAAAAAGACAAAAAAAAATGACTTTTTTTCATTTTGTCTATTTCCCAAAAATTATTTTTAGTGTATAGTGGTTTCATAATTCATTAAAAAGAGGAGTTTTAGTTATGGAAGAAATTATTTTCCCGAATCAAATCAGAATGTTTCGTCGCGTGCGCGGAAAGCCGATGAAAAAATTGGCGGAAGCTTTGGGGTTAAGTTTGTCGGCTATCAGCAAAATTGAAAAAGGGTATCGTCGTATCGACGAACATCAGCTTGAAATCATTTCAAAATTTTTGGATTGTCCCAAAGAATCGATTTTCGTATCCGAACAATCTTCTCAACCCGAAGTGATTAAAGCTTGGAAACACGAACAAGACCGTCGCAGCAATATTAATGAAGGGGGCGGGCTTAAGACATTGGGCGCAGGGCTTCGTTATATTCGCGGCCAAAAGAAATTGACGTTGAATAACGTTGCGCGTGGCGCCAAAATGACTTTGTCGGTTTATCACCGTATTGAAATGGGGCAACGTGAAGTGGATGAAAAAACATTCCGTGATATTGCCAGGGCTTTGGGTTTTTCCGAAGAAGAGCTGCAATTGAAAATTTACGAATTGGATATGTCGGGCGCTTTGGAAGAATTGAAACAGGCCGAAGGCAAAACAGGGCTGTACGTTTCAAAAGGCGGTTATAACGATTTGCCGGTCAGCCGTTTTATGCTCAGATCGGCCGACGCTAAAGAACAAACGGTTTCCATTTACGGTTTGCCCGGACCCGACGGTACGATTTTAATCGATAAAAATGCGCCGATGGGGTCGATGGTTTGTCCTTCAACGTTGTCTTACGACCCCGATTTGTATGCAATTTCTTTGATTTCACAAACACTCGGAACTGTGTTGCCGTACCGAAGCGTTTTGGTTGCTTCCCCTGCCAGAACTCCCGCCGTCGGGGATATTGCCGTGTGGCCGAAAGAAAATAACCAAATCAAATTAGTGTCGATTGAACAAAATAAAGACGGTAAAATGTTTGCAGTTTCGCAACATCCGCAAACTGCCGAAGAAATAACGCCTGCAGAACTTCAAAAAATGCAAAAAGTTGTTTTAATTGCAACGCCATAGTCGGGGGTCGGTTATGAAGGAGTCAACTGTTAAAAAACAAACGCTTGATGCATTTGTCAAGCAGCGCGAAAAGCGTCAAAATGATACGGGA
>DLOI01000038.1:6335-13695 GCA_002477185.1 Alphaproteobacteria bacterium UBA7488
AATGTTGTTGGATGCTTCGGCGGAAGTTCAAATGACTTTGTCGGATATTGTCGGCGGCAGTGTTGTGCGCCAATATTTAGAGTTTTTAAAGAGCAAACAATTACATGGAGATGGCACTAAACCCGATGTGCCCAAAGATGACCGTTTGATTTATACAACCGAAGAAGCTTATTTGCCGTCCGCCGATGAAATTAATGCTTTTACGCCATCGTTTCACAATGCGCCTGTCGCCTCAATCGGAGCTGAAGGAACAGTATCTCAAGACATATTGAAATCTCAAGCCGCTTTTTTGGAAAAGTCTTTATCTAAACAAACCGAATTAATCGAAAAGACATTGGATAAAATTCAAAAAAGCACTCCCAAAAAAGATGACACTGTTCAAAATGATGTGTCCGCGATTCAAATCCAAGAAATGCAAAAAACACAATTAGACGCTTTTAATTCGGCGCTTAAAGAAATTTTGCAAACACAAAATAAAGCGTTAACCGAAACGATGCAGCAAATTGTGAGTCACACGGCTGAAATGAATGCCAAACAATTGCAAGCGGTTGAACATTTGATTGCGGCACAAACTCAAGGGCAAGGTATGCAAAAAGCATCTTATCCGATTGTTGAAGAGTATGCGCCCGAGGGGTATGTGGCGAAAGAATACGCTCGTTCCAAAGAAGTGTTGAAGCCATATGAGTTTAATGACATTTTCCCTGACGAATCGGAAAGTCGCAAAGAACCCGAAAAAAATGTCGAAGCCCATGAACGCAAAAAAAGTTTTGAAAAAACAAATCTATCCAAAGGGGCAAAATCTGCAGATTTGCCAAAATCCGAAAAGGAATTGAAAAATCCACAATCTTCGGATTCGGATATGGAAATTTTAAGCGAAATTGACTTGCCGTCAGGCATATTGTGAAAGGAATAAATAATGGCCGTACAAGCTATTTTAGACAGTTTGGATGCATATACCGGCGAACTTGATACGCTTAATGCCTTTACACAAACGGCGTCGCGTGAATTAGGGCCCGATTGGACAGATAAGATTTATACTGTGCTTACTGATTTATCCGATTATCAAAAGGAAAAACTCGACCACGCATTCAATTATTATGCGGCAACGACGGCTTGGAATGAAATCCAAGGATACCTGACCCATGATGGACCGTTAAATTATCAAGAAACTGTCGAACGACTGCCGATTTTGGAACATTGGTTGGCTTTTTTCGGTGCAGCAGGGGAAGACGTCGTATCATCATTGAAAAGCCGTTTGAAATTGGAAGGCGCCGCGTCCGCGCGTGATACTTCCGTTTTGGATGAACCGTTTGCGCCAACGGCTGTATCATCCGTACAGCCTCTTGACAACGACTCGCAAGGGAATCAAAATATTATTTCAAATGCATCTTTGCAAACCCAAGGTGACACTGTTATTGATGCAGAGTTTGAAGCAGTAACCGATACACCTCAAAATGTCAGGGCAGGCGGCGAATTCCAAAATATTCAGTCATCTTCGGCATTTCAAGATGAAATGGCAGTCAATGTACCTAAAAATGACGGGCGTACTGTTGCAAATGAAGGGGCAGAAAATGCCCAAACAATTCGTTCAAACACTATCGCCGAAACTTTACCGCAATCTGTTCATGAATCCGAATTACCGGAAAATGCTTATCGTATGCAAAATCCGGCTCAAACAAGCGAGCCAAAGGGTGTTTTTTTAAATGAGGAATTAGATACCTCACATATGCAACAACGCATCAATGATATTTTTTCCGAGGATTCTTCCTTTGAAAAAACGCATAAAATTGTCGAATCAAATACGAATTTATTACCAGATGAAAATCTCGTTGAACCTGATGTGACAATCGATGAACGTCCAGATGCTTTGTCACAACGTGCTGTTCAAGGTGATGTAAGGCCTGAGGAAGTTCAACAGGCTATTGAAGAAACGTCACAGCGTGAAATGGATAATATATTCGAAGAATCTGAATTAAACGATTTTTTCCAAGCGGCTGACCAAACTGGTCAAAGAAATGTTCAAAATGGGCACCTGGTTGAAACGCCCATTCAAGAAGCGGAACAAAATGTACGAAATGGTGCGCAAGTGCCTGTTACGGCAACTCAAGAGAGGGACGAGACAGACGGCTCCTTAGCTGANNNCGCCGAGAATGAAAATATCGAAAATAGGGCGGTGGCGGATGCCGGTTTTGAAACCACACAATTTGATAGGGTGGCAAGTCAAGCGCTTCAAGAGCAAGTTGTGCAACCACAGATGCAAAATTTTGCTCAACCCCAAATGGCACCTCACAATCAACTATCGGAAAATCCGCCAATAATACAAAGGGACACTGTTCAAGTAAGTGAGCAGGTGCGTTTGACACCTGAGAGTGAAGAGGAATTTAAGGTCAATCGCCTTTTGCGCCAAATTGACTTTAAAACGGCTGTACAAGCATGGATTTCGGCGCGTTGTATTGAACTTGGTTATACCAATAATTACACATATCGTTATTACGGTTTTTTGGTTGATGTGATGGACCAAACGATTGAAGAAATCAAAGAAGTTTTGGCTGATGATACGTTATATGACATTGTTGAACAAAAAAAACACGATGGGATACACTTCTTGCAAAATCAATTAATTGCATTGGAAAAAGAATCCAAAGATGCCCACGATCGCATTACTTCGGATTTATCGCCGTTGCCACGTGAAGGTTTATCTGCCGACGATGTGCGCAAAGCTTTAGGGCAAATGGATTTAAGCGGGGAAAAAGAATATTTGGGGCCGGCACCGGACGGTTTTGAAATGTTGGAAGACCCTTATCAAAGTTTGGATGAAGCTACCGTTAAAAAAGAATACGCCAAAATTGAAGCTGAGGCGGATTTGCCACCCGCGGAACCGGTCAAGCCTGTTGAACCGAGCGATTTGAAAAAACCAGTAGTTTCAACAAAAAGTTCTTCACAAACGCCGCAAAATGGTGTACAAAGAAAAATGTCGTTTTCGTTCGGTAAAAAATCGACCCCAGCGGGTTCGAACAATTCTTAAGGGACAAAGGATGCGTCTATGAAAAAAATTTATCTTTATTGCTTCGCCTTTTTCGGTTTATTGATGGCTTGCGGTGCGATGGCTCAAACCAAAGCTATTCAAACGCCGTCCATAATACCGGGGGTTCGGAATAATCCGCTGACATCAATGCCCAGTGTCAATGGTTTGAATGTGGAAGCGCCATTTCGATGTTCGGTCAAAGAATTCGGCGATATTGAAGTGATGACGACAATTTCTTTGCGTCCGAAAGATTTTAAGTTAACTCAAGCCGATAAGCTGGACAGGATTCCGCGCTATGAAGTCAACGGTTTTTCGTTTGACAGCATGCCGGTGGACGAAGCGCTTCAATTGCTTGTGGATGAAGCAGGCATTGCGGTTTATACCGAAGATGGCGTTTATCCCGAACTTAATGCCAGCGATTTATATGGTGAATTGGAACCGGTATTGGATGAACTGACTGCGGCGGGTGATATTTATTACCGTTATGATGCCGCTCGCAAACGGTTGCATTTATCGCGCCGTGCCAAATTTGATTTGCAATTGACGCCTAACCGAGCCGTTATGTTCGCGATGCTGGATGCCTTGCGCGGAGCAGGTGTGTCGAATGCTTCCCCTAATTGGAAAAAATATACAATTGGCATGGATTTAACTCGTGCCGAAGAAGAAAAAGTCAATTCATTAGTGGAATATATTTTAAAAGATTCCAAATTATTGCTTGCCGATACACAAGTGTATTTGCTTAATCCCCGGGGGGCAAATGCCCATTGGCAAAACGTGGTTAATCTTTTCGGCCCCGGGCGTATTTACACTGCCGATAAAGGTTTGCTCGGACGTTTAATTACAACGGGTCATAAAAATAAAACCGAAGATTTATTGGCCGCTTTGCAGCCGAATTTTTCCGCTTCATTGCTCAGTGAAGGTATCGCGATTGTCCCTCATGGGTGGAAAATGCGTTTTGATGTCGGCCGTTGTGCTAAAACAAATGGCGATGTCAATTCTTTGTCCGTTCTTCTAAACACCAATATCCGTTCGCCCGAACAAGTTGAAACGGTTGTTTCACTGGATACATTATCCGGCGAAGTGACGTCGTTTGATGTAACCNNTGAATTGGCAATTATCGGTATTCCCGCCTCTGTCTTAGGTGACGGATACCAAGGGGAAGTGCTTGTTACATTAAAACTTAGATTTATACGTTTAGTTCCATAAGGGGAGAAAAATGTCAGAAAACAATTTTCAAACGCCGCCGCCAAAGGCACCTATGCCACCATCTCCGGTATTTATGCCTAAGGGAACGGGGGCTGCAAACGAACAAAAAACAACCAAAGGCATTTATGATGATAATTTTGCCGCTGATTTGAATTTGCCGCCAAAGGTTTTGCAAACGAAATCAATGGGGATTGTTTTGGGAACGATTTTGGTTTTGGGAATTATCTTCGGCGCTGCTTTTTTCGGCGGTTCGGAAGCTCCGAAACAAGTTTCCGGATTGCAAGGTGTTGTACCAAATATGGATATTTCGCCCAATGATTCAATGTATCGTTGTGGCACGGTTGATAAAGGCCAAGCGTGCATTTTGTATATTATGAATCATACGCGTTATGACCGTACGGCGGAAGATTTTTTTGACGAAGCCGTTCGTTTAACCGAAGTGTCACGTTATTCCATTTCGATGGTCAATACACGTTATGCAAAACAACGCATTGGACCTGGGCATTTCGCTCAAATCAAAATTCCGAAAGTTTTGTAATTTAAAATTGTTCAGCTTTAAAATTGAACGAAAATTTTATATGAAAACGCCCTTTGTTTTAAGGGCGTTTTTTTGTGAGGTAATAAACGTCTGTTTAATTTGTTAAGGCATGGATGTATTGTTCTTATTTTATCTCTTTTACAACATTATAATTGTTTTATCAGGCACAATGCATCGACTTGTCCATGCTTTGTTGTATAATAATTTTTTCGTCGCCCATTTGGTTCAAAGCCAAATGATTTATATAAAGATTTAGCCGCCTCGTTTTCATCCGAAACTTCTAAAAATATTTTTTGAACGTTGTGAAAATCGGCATATGACATCATATTGTTTAATAAAGCCTTTGCCACACCTTGGCGCCGTTTGTCGGGGTGTGAACAAATCGTAAGGATTTCCATTTCATCGAATGTGTGGCTGCATAATAAAAAACCATCAGGGCATACCCACCCGATTGTTGAAGGCAACTGCAACAATTCTTTAAAGGATTGTTCTTGCCATGGCAATTCAAAACATATCCGATGCAATGCGGCCAATGCTTGCGCTTGAACATCAATGGCTCGGGGTAATTTGCTAAGTGGTGTTGTTTTTACTTCTGACATCATTTTCTTTAAGAATAAAACACAGGTAAGTGAGCAAGTTTTTGTCTTGCGATAACGCTGAGTGTTTATTTATTTTCGTCATTTTTGACGGTTACATCGGCTTCTCGTAAATAAAGTGGTTCGGCGGGTAACGGATTATCCAAACGTGATAAGGCAATTTGAGCGATAGATATGGCGCTTGATTGGGGCTTCATAGCCACATCACATCCGATTTCTTCGGCAAGTTTCATTGCGCCGTCGCCAATTGCTGTGAAGGGCAATTGTTGTTTCAAATCATCAGCCGATTGGATTGACGGTTCGCCGATGGCGTTGCGATTTTTATCAAATTGTTGAGTATAATAATCGCCGCGTTTTGTATCCAATGTGACCGTAACGGGTTCATTCAAACCGNNCGCGGCCTCTAAATTCGTTACGCCATACACGGGAATATCCAAAGCAAGTCCAATTCCCCGAGCGGTGCTTAAGCCAACGCGTACACCAGTAAATGACCCGGGCCCTACGGCAACGGCAACGCNNCCATTCATAGGCAAGCCGGCTTGTTGCATCATGGATTGGATATAGGGAATTAAGGCTTCCCCTTGGCCGCGCAACATATTTTCTTCCACCAAACCCAAAGAGCCGTTTTCATTAACAAGAGCGACAGACAAATCGGCGGATGATGTGTCAATTGATAAGATAAGCATTTTTATTTCCCCCTTTGCTTAAAATAGGTTTGATTGCTTTAGAAAACAAATTTTATTGAAATGTCGGTTTTTTCACAAGATGTAAATTTAAAGAATCCAATGCGTCGTCAATCGGGATAAATCGGCTGTACTGGGTTGCACTTTGTCCATATCCTTGAACAGCAATACCAATCACATTGCCGTATTTGTCCAATAAAGGACCGCCACTGCTGCCGGGGGCGATTTCAACGCTGGCTTGAATCATGCCTAATCCTGATTTCGAAGATTTCCTGAAATTACTGATAATCCCTTCGGATACCGTCCCTTTAAGTGCTTCGGTTAAAGGGGCACCAACGGCATAGACTTTATCAAGCATTTTAGGAAATTTTTTAGTTTGCAACGGAATATAGCTGTTATTGGTAACAGGGGCTTTAATCAACGCAACATCGCGGCGTTCATCGGTACGTATAACATCGGCCATAAATGTTGTTCCGTTTGAATCGACAATAGAAACCGTTTTCGCATTTCCAACAACATGAGAGTTGGTTAAGGCATAACCTTCATCATTAATAAAGAATCCCGAACCGTGACCTGACGATGTGCGGATCAAGACAACTGCGCGTCGAATAAAATTATATTCTTTTTGAATGTTTTGATTGTAAAGAGGGCGTGTGGCTTCCAGTTCCAGCCAGCTGTGTTTGGATTTTTCCGGGTACGGGTAGGCGGTGGATTTACCGCTGACAACATCGTAAAAGCCTTGCGTGCGCCCTAAATTTTCTGCAGCATTTTCAAGAGCCGTGGCAATAATAAGGGCTTGTCCTTTTTTAACGCCGTAATCAAGATAACCGACACCATCGGTTGTCCATTTGCCCATAATTTTTTTATTTAATGGGTCAAAAATTTCCCAATCAACCTTAACGTAAGCTTCCCCTAAATCTTTATGTAAATCATCGCCGTTCCATCTTGAATTCAGGTGGCATATGTTCATCCTTAAATCGGTCTATCCATTTTGGGACTTGTCTTTTTCCGGTGCCGATATCAGTATATACGACGTTTGCAACAGCACGATGCGTCACCGTTTTTCCAATTCCGAAGCTTTTTGGGCGCGTGATAAAAGAGAGTTGGGGGATTGGGGTGTCGAATCGGTAGAACACGTAAAAAATTCATTGGAAAAATTGGGATATGACGTTGTCCGACCTGAAAAATTATCTTTTGAACCTTTCTTTGAATTAGCACGCGCGGAATTGCTGTTAAACGCAACAATTACCGATTTAAGGATGAACATATGCCACCTGAATTCAAGATGGAACGGCGATGATTTACATAAAGA
>DLOI01000013.1:0-1710 GCA_002477185.1 Alphaproteobacteria bacterium UBA7488
AATGACGATGCGGTCGGCGCCTTGTTCATTCAGCTTTAAAACCGACGGCGCCAAAAAATTTGCAAAAGCCACACGCGAAAACGTGGGCGGCAGATTGGCCATTTTATTGGACGGCAAAGTCATCAGCGCCCCAACAATCAACACGCCGATTACGGGCGGCAAAGGCATCATTACCGGCAACTTTACCGTTGCAAGCGCAAATGATTTAGCCTTGTTATTACGCTCCGGCGCCCTGCCCGCACCACTGACGGTATTGGAAGAACGCGTCGTTGGCCAGCGCCTTTTTCATCATATGTGCCGCGGGAATCTTCCAAAGAAGCACCCGAAACAACAACAGCGCGTTTTAATACTATCGGACCCGTTTCATCGCCATTTGCCAACATGGCATCGGCACCGATTTTACCCATCGCGGCCATTGAAGCATTTGTGCTTTCATCGACCATATGGAATGTCATTTTGGCGGTTTTGCCCATCATTTCTTTAATTTCGGACGGGTCTTGCACGCCAGGCAATTGAATGACGATGCGGTCGGCGCCTTGTTGTTGGATTTGTGGTTCTTTCGTTCCCAATTCGTCAATACGTTTGCGCACGATTTCCAAAGATTGAGACACCGCTTGGCGTTTCATGATATTCATTGCTTCATCCGTATATGAAACCGTTACGTTCGTGCCATCCGTGTCAATTTGAAGCGGGACAGAATCTTGTTTACGGATGGTTTCGCGCACTTTGTTCAAATCGGATGCATTTAAAACCTTTAGCGTCATTGTGCCATCGGCCACTTTTAACCCCGAAAAACGTACGCGTTCTTCACGCAAAGCCGAACGGGTTAAATCGGCCAAGGAATTTAATTTTTCTTTGACTAAATCATTTGTGTCCACTTCCATAAGTAAATATGAACCGCCTTGCAAATCCAATCCCAATGTGACCGGTTTGAACCAGCTTTGCATGCTTTTGGGAACCGATTCATAAACGGACGTTGGCAAAAAATTCGGCAAGGCGAAAATCACGCCGATGCACAAGGTTATGATAACAACCCAAGATTTGACTTTTGAATATCCGAACATCTCTTAAGCTCCTTTTTTATCGTCTTTTTGAACGGGTGTTTTTTCATCAAAGATAACTTGCGAAACATACCCGCGCAATACGGAAATTTCTACGTCATTCGCGATTTTGATTTTTAATTCGCCGTTATCTTCAACCTTTGTCACCATTCCCAAAATGCCGCTGACAACAACCTTTGTGCCTTTTGTAATCGCATTTAAATCGCTTTCGTGTTTTTTTAGCTTTTTTTGTTGTGGGCGAATCAGAAGAAAATACAAAACCAAAAAAATCAACGCAAATTGAGCGATGATTTTCATACCTATCGGTGTGCCGGCCGTTGCTTGTTCCGTAGCGACAACCGTTTGTGCCGTTTGGGCGAGAGCTTCTTTTATAAACATATAAATCCTTTCGTTAGTCCTAATCTTTAAGTAAACATACTCTTTCTTTTAGTAAAAAGCAACTCATTTCAATTGACTTTATCAGAAAAAAAAGTTAGCCTCAGAACATCAACCAAAGGAGAATGCAATGTTAACCTATGCAAAAATCAGAGATGTGAAATCCCCGTGCCGTGCGCATGATACCGACGCCGGCATAGATTTGTTCATTCCGCAAGACTTTACCCCAACCGAGATGAAAGCGGGCGATAACATCACTATCCCGATGGGGATT
>DLOI01000013.1:1739-4387 GCA_002477185.1 Alphaproteobacteria bacterium UBA7488
GCCGGTGTGCCGCCCAAAAAAGGCATCATGCGCGGTTCTTGTGTTATTGACCATGGTTACCAAGGGGAATTAATGGTCAATTTAATTAAAGTGTGCGGCGAACCCGTAACGTTGCTTCCGGGTGAAAAAATCGTGCAAGTACTGTTGATTCCGATTGATTTATCGATGCCGGTTGAAAAGTCGGAAAATGAATTGTATGAGGAAGTTTCGGCAAGGGGTACCGGCGGTTTCGGTTCAACGGGCATACTTTAAGGAAAATCATAATGGGAGACTACAAAAAAGAAATTAAAATCGCTTTTGAGGATTTTGGTAGCGCTCAAGAACCCATGATGCGATATTTTAAAAGTTTGTTAAGCCCACAGTATAATGTTAAAATATGTGATACGCCCGATTATTTGTTTTACAGCGTTTTTGGCAATAAACATCATGAATATAACTGTGTCAAAATTTGTTTTATCGGCGAAAATGTCGTGCCGAATTTTAATTATTGTGATTATGCCATCGGTTTTCACCATTTGACTTTTGAAGACAGATATTTGCGTTTCCCCCTGTGGTGCATGTACAAAAACGAATTGGAAATTTTGAAAAACCGCAGGTCTTTGTTGCCTGCAAAAGCTTTGAATCGGAAATTTTGTGCACGTGTTGTGTCCAATAGAAAAATTGGCGATGGGATTAGGGAATTATTTTTTGATAAATTGTCCGCTTATAAAAAGGTTGATTCGGGCGGACGATATAAAAATAATGTTGGCGGTCCTGTGAAAAATAAGGAAGCCTTTTTAAAAAAATATAAATTTTCTCTGGCCTTTGAAAATACGTCCGCTCACGGCTACTGTACCGAAAAGTTATTACAAGCTTTTGCGGCCGATACTGTGCCGATTTATTACGGAGACGAAACGGCAGNNATTTTAATCCGAAGGCTTTTGTAAACCTGCATGATTTTAAAACGATGGATGAAGCGGTTGCTTATATTCAAACTCTCGACCAAAATGATGAAGCATATCTTAAAATGTTGAATGAGCCAGCTTTTGCCGACGACAAAGTCTTGCAAAAATACTCGGATGAAAAAGTTTTTCAATTTTTGAATCATATTTTTTCAAAACCGCTTGAACAAGCGCGCCATTTTACCAATATTCGGCACTTCGCCGAAGTTGATTATGTTTACATGAAAAAACGATATGTCGAAGCGGTTGTTAAATGGTATTTAAAACGTTCCGTAAAAAAATGGTTTGGCATAAAAGAAAATGATAGGGATTTAATTAAAGAAGAATAGGCGCATTTGTTGCTGTAAAATGCAGGCTCAACGCGCTTTAAAAAAAATGATGCCCGGGTTTTAATTAAAAAAGTATTGCTATTCGTGTGCAAAGGGTTTAGCTTCTATTAAAGAAAAGTTAAACCCTTTGCTTGTTATTAAAACGGCATAATACGGCATTCCGTAAAGGGACCGTCGGCAACAAGTCTTCTGTTTTGGCAAACTTCTTCACATTTGCCGTCCCAGTTTATGTGGATTGGCATAGGTGTGTCGCACGTAAAACAATCACCAAACACATCAACGAGCGGCATGTTTGCCGGGCAAGCGGTTAAACGGCAGAAGCCTTTATCGAAAATACGGTTCGGACAAGGAGTCACACACGCCTCTTCATTGCCGGTATATAGATTTTCAGGGTCATCGCAAGCAAAGCTTTCACGACCAATTTTTAAGGGTTTTTCGCCCGTTTTCTTTTGCACGCACCACGAATACCTGTTCAACTCACGATTCGGACAAAGAGAACTGCATTCTTCACTTATAGCTATTGAAAGTTCTTCAGCGGTTTCACATGAAAAACACTTGGCATCATGACTTAATAATGGTTTATTGGGCGGACATTTAGGCCGACAGACGGATTCTCCTTTACGCCGCCAAGTATATTCGCCTTCATATAATTCATTATTGGGACAAACTTCATGGCATGGGGTGCCTTCTTTAATAATAATAGGCAATGCTGGATGATTGCAAGCAGCGCATGTCCCATCAGAGAGTGTTAACGGTTTGTTTTTGAATTTGCCGAAACCACATGCGTCCGTATGGATGCATTCTCCCTCTTCATTTAATTTTCTGTGTGGGCAAATTTCACTGCATTTGCCGTTTTCATTTAGATGTACGGGATAATCGGAATCACAACTATAGCAACTTCCCAAACTGTCTGTTAAAGGCTTATCTTGATGGGTGCCTGTGCCGCATTTATAGGCACACCAGCCGCCGTTGCCGCTTTCTTTTCTATAAATGTGACGGTTAGGGCACACCTTTTCACAATTATCAGCTTCGTCGATATAAAAACTGTTTTCATCGTTGCAACTGCGGCATTCTCCCATGGAAGTCGTTAAGGGCAAATGTTTGAAAATACCTTGGCCGCATTTTGGAAGGCAAAAACTGCCTTTTTCATATCTATCGGGACAAACGGATGAACATTTGCCGTAAGGCCCAACGTTTAAAGATCTGTTTTCGTCACAGGGGTAGCGGGCACCGCCCATAACGGTTAAAGGATTATTTTTTAAATCATCAAAGTACAGATAAATAAACAAGACGCAAAAAATCACAAAAATCGCAAAAAAAGCGCCTACCGTTAAAAGAAAAAACTTAAAGATTAAAGAATAAATTGATTTTCGGGGGG
>DLOI01000013.1:4454-5870 GCA_002477185.1 Alphaproteobacteria bacterium UBA7488
ACTTTACAATGGGCATTCCTGTCAAGAAAATACCCATTAAGGTATTAATATTTTATAATTAATATAGCATTTATGGTGTTTTAAAATTTTAAAAAAACTTAAACTTTATTATGAAAAACAAATAGTTATTCTTATAATATCAGACGACATGCTTAAACTGTTTTTTTATTTTATTTAACCATTTTAGTAAATAAAAAATAAACGGATGAAAACTTAAAACCGTTTGCGTTGTCATTTAATACCCGCCGCTTGACTTTTTGAATGCCTTAAGATACTATGCCCCTTAAACAACTTAAGGAGAAAAAAATGGCTGCACACCAATATATTTATGTGATGAAAGATTTATCGAAAACTTTTCCGGGCGGGAAACAGGTTTTGAAAAACATTTGGTTATCATTTTATCCGGGTGCTAAAATCGGCGTATTGGGTCCGAACGGCGCGGGTAAATCAACGCTGCTTAAAATCATGGCAGGTTTGGATGACGATTTTACCGGCGAAGCGTGGGCGGCCGAAGGTGTCAAGGTTGGTTATTTGGCGCAAGAGCCTCAACTTGACCCAAACAAAGATGTCATGGGCAATGTGATGGACGGCGTGGGCGAAGTGCGCGATTTAATGCAAAAGTATGAAGAAGTCAATATGAAATTTGCCGACCCGGATGCCGATATGGATGCATTGCTTGCTGAGCAGGCCGAATTGCAAGAAAAAATTGACGCCTGTAACGGTTGGGAATTGGAACGCACAATTGAAATTGCGATGGATGCGCTCAGATTGCCACCTTCTGATGCCGATGTGACAAAATTGTCGGGTGGGGAAAAACGCCGTGTGGCTTTGTGCCGTTTGTTGCTTTCCAAACCCGATATGTTACTGCTTGACGAACCGACGAACCATTGGGATGCCGAATCGGTGGCTTGGTTGCAAGTATTTTTGGAAAATTATCCCGGCACCGTTGTGATGATTACGCACGACCGTTATTTCTTGGATAATGTGACGGGTTGGATTTTGGAAATGGACCGTGGCGAAGGTATCCCGTATGAAGGCAATTATACGTCTTGGTTGGAACAAAAACAAAAACGTTTGGAAATTGAACAAAACGCCGAAAATGCCCGCCAAAAAACGTTAAAGGAAGAATTGGAATGGGTACGCCAATCGCCCAAAGCGCGCCAGGCCAAATCCAAAGCGCGTATTACGGCGTATGAAGAACTTTTGAAAAAAGCCAATGAAAAAGTGCCCGATGTCGCTCAAATCGTTATCCCTGCGGGTCCGCGTTTGGGCAATGTCGTCATCGAAGCCGACCATTTGCGCAAAGCATTCGGCCAAAAATTGTTGTTTGATGATTTAAGCTTTAATTTGCCCGCGGGTGGTATTGTCGGCATTATCGGGCCGAATGGGGCAGGGAAAACAACACTGCTTCGTATT
>DLOI01000013.1:5940-6099 GCA_002477185.1 Alphaproteobacteria bacterium UBA7488
GCGCTGGACCCCAATAAAACGGTATGGCAAGAAATTTCGGGCGGATTGGATATGTTGCCGATGGGCAAACGCGAAGTGCCGTCGCGCGGGTATGTGTCTCAATTTAATTTCAAAGGCGGCGACCAACAAAAAAAAGTCGGACAATTATCGGGCGGCGAA
>DLOI01000088.1:0-1358 GCA_002477185.1 Alphaproteobacteria bacterium UBA7488
CGCATTTGAATAACATGTTGTTTATCAAATCCGAGGGAGCCGGACTGACTACTTGGAAACGTCCGCGACCGGTCATGCGCATCATGTCAAGCAATCTTGTATTTGTTCCGTCTTGTTCAAGGCGGATACGGCCATCCACGCCGACAAATCCCGCAGGTTGGGTCTTCATCGATTCATTGGTCACACCCACGCCGGCCATTAAAGTGCCAAGTGAAACCGCATCGTATGCCAGCGATGACAAAGGTGCCGGTTTTGACCCGAAATTTTGGCGGAAACGGGCATCAAAATCTTGATGGCTTTTCATCGGCAACGAGTCCGGCTCCCTCGGATTTGCCGCCCAGGTCAAATTCATTTTGGTTCAATGAGAACCGGGCAACATTTGATGTTGAACGCACATCGGACAGATAATTTCGGTTTGTTCTTTAAAACAAGAAAGGAAAGAAAATGACAACCCCCTTTAAATTAATCATAGGCGCTTTTTTGTTCCCCATCGTCGTGATGGCATTGATGTTCATTATGACAACACCGCTGTATTTATGGGAACATTCCACACGCAGCATTTTATTGTGGACGGGATCGCATTTGAATAACATGTTGTTTATTTTGTCGGTGCCGTTTTTAAAAATTGTAATGGCTAAGAAAAATGCCAGCGCGAAATATGTGCCGTTTTTATATGCAACGGTGATTTCGTATTTAGCCTATTGTGTATTGGTTTACTTGTTGGGGCCGATTGGCGCCGCCATTAAAAGCTTTTATGTGGCCAGTTTTTTAATGACCATTATTAAAACCGCTGCCGTTTTCTTGCTGTTTGTTGCTGATTGGGCTTTGTTCGACCGTTTGACAAATGGAAAGGCGCTCAGCGGGATTAAGTAATCGCATTTCTTAAAAGTTTTGTTAACTAAAGAGTTTCATTTTTACATGAAACTCTTTTTTTTATTAAAAAAATTTTCTTTTATATGAATAAGTTATAAAAAAACTCGGGGGGGGGTATAATTTATGTTGTAATATATAAATTTAATATATAAACTAAATAATGTATAAGGATTAATTTCCTTTGTTAAATATTTATAAATTGGGAGAAAATCCATGAAACTTTTCACACAATCAAAACATAAAGAACAAGGGCGTTCAATGGTTGAAATGTTGGGCGTTTTGGCGATTATCGGCGTCTTGTCAATCGGTGGTATTGCCGGTTACACGATGGCTATGAATAGGTATAAAGCAAATCAGCTTTTGGATATAGCTTCAAAACTTTCCATTATGGCGCAAACGGGTGCCGCTGCCGATCCGGATAATTGGAACGGTTTAACCGAAGAGATGTTTCATGAGGTTGGCGTAGACCGTTATAACAAATATAT
>DLOI01000088.1:1401-4613 GCA_002477185.1 Alphaproteobacteria bacterium UBA7488
TGTCGGTTCGGGTAACAAAGGCATTCAAAATGCGCTTAAATCCATAACAGGCAGTGAAAATCCCGGTATCACGGTTGAATAAAGGCGCGTAATGTACATTTGATAAGAACGCCCCTTGTAAAAGGGGTGTTTTTGTATACAAAATTTCGGCGATTAAGAATTTTATAGAACACATATAGTTATTCAAAATGATAAAATTTTATCTAAAATCAAATTTTTGTTATTAAGAAATATTCATAAGCCATTTGGCAGTAACATTAAAATAAGTTCGTTTAACATTAAAGTTCCCTCTAATGTTGGAATAATACCATCTGAGAGCCCTTCAATCCATTTCAGTTCTAATGCACGGTTTAATCCTTGCTTGCTAAGCCCTTTAATGGGAAAGGGCGTACGCGTTAAACGTAATCCCATTAACACTTTTTCTTCAAACCGTTCATTCGATGTCAGTGTTTCGATAAAAGGCCCGTTTTGTATCCACTCATGCACACTTGTCGGCGAACTTGTGGCAGTTAATCCGATGCGCCCGTGTGCAGCGGGGCCGATGCCTAAATAATCTTTGCCCAACCAGTAAGTTAAATTGTGGATGCTCTCTTGCCCCGCTTTGGCGTAATTGGAAACTTCATAGGATGGCACGTCGGCCTTTTTCATAATCTCATCGGTCAAAATATATAAATCGCGAGCCGTTTCTTCAGACGGGGTTTCAATCCCTTGTTTATAAAAAGGCGTGCCTTCTTCTAACGTCAATTGGTACAGCGAATAATGCGACAAGCCTAAATCCAACGCTTCTTTCAATTCTGTTTCCCATTCTATTGCCGTTTGTCCGGGGCGCGCATAAATCAAATCCATATTGACACGCGAAAAAATTTCGCCGGCTTTTTTAATGCGCTGAAGGGCGGTTTGTACGCTGTGGCGACGTCCCAAAAATTGTAAATCATTTTGCCGCAACGATTGTACGCCGATTGACAAGCGGTTGATACCGCAATCCTTAAAAGCTTTCATTTTGTCGGCATCAATGGCGTCGGGGTTGGCTTCCATCGTGATTTCGATTGAATTCGAAAATGAAAAGCGCCCTTTAATTTCATTCATTAACCGTTTTAAAAAAGCTGCCGACATGATTGACGGCGTGCCGCCACCGAAAAAAATGCTTGTCAACGGGCGGCCGAATTGAGCCCGATATATATCCAAATCCCTTAAATAGCCCGTTAAAAGCGCCGATTCATCGGGTGATTTGCACACCGAACTTGCAAAATCGCAGTACGGACACTTAGATAAACAATAGGGCCAATGGATATATAAGGCGAATAACTCATTGATTTGATTTTGGTTATCGGCGACAGTTTTTTTAAAAAGGGCATTTTGTTCAAATATCATAGTATTTCTTGACATCGGTTGAAAAAATTTGTAAGCTTAAAAGTCTAAGGGTTATAATTGTTAAACTAACAAGAAAGAAAAAACAATGCAAATAATTATTACTGGTCAACAAATTAATTTAGGCGATAACTTGCGTTCATATGCTGAAAAAGCATTGGAAACGGCTGTGTCAAAATATTTTGCCGATGCGATCAGCGCGGACGTGCGCATTGCAAAAGAGGGCGAAGAAATCAAAGCCGAAATCACGGTACACCCCGTGTCGGGTTCTTTGGTTAAGACAAGCGCTGTTTCGGCGGATGCTTATGCTGCTTTTGACGGCGCCGTTGCAAAACTTTCAAGACAGCTGGGCCGTTATAAAAATAAAATTTCCGAACACAAAGCCGCTGCGGTTGAAATGGTTGATATGGCCGTTATTGATGCGGGTGATGAGGAAGAAGAAGTCGGCGATGCGCCCGTTATTATTGCCGAAATGCAAACGGAATTGCCGTTGTGTACGGTCAGCGCGGCTGTGATGCGCATGGATTTGGCAGGATTGCCGGCCTTGATGTTTAAAAATACGGCTCATGGCGGATTGAACATGGTTTACCGTCGTGCGGACGGCAACATCGGTTGGGTTGACCCAAAACATAAATAGGCACCAGCATGAAAATCACAGATATTTTATCTAAAAAAGCAATCATTGCCGACGGTAAATTCGGCAGCAAACGCCAATTGCTTGAAAAATTGGCCGGTATGGCCGAGGAGGAAACGGGCGCCGATTCGCGTACATTGTTTGATGCATTGTTAGAACGCGAACGTTTGGGTACAACCGGTGTCGGCCGCGGCGTGGCATTGCCTCACACGCGGATGACGGGATTAAAAAAGCTGTACTGTGCTTTTATTAAAACCGAACCGGTCGGGTTTGATTCGGTTGATGGTAAACCCGTTGATTTGGTGTTTTTGTTGCTGGCTCCTGAAGAATCGGGTGCCGACCATTTAAAGGCCTTGGCAAAGTTGTCTCGCATTTTACGGGACGAATCGATTGCCGCTGCGCTGAGAGATGCCAAAACCCCTTCTCAAATCTATGACATTATTGTCAAGTATGATGAAGAGGACGCATAAAAAAGTTTTGAAGTATCAAAATCTTAATCGGAACTCCGTCATGGGCGGGGTTCTTTTTTTGTAAAGCATAAGATTTCAAAATAAAGCAATGGTTACATACGGGCATATGATTTTTGCGTAAAAAAGTTAATCTTTAACTATTTATACATAATTGAACGTTTATACTGCATAATTGTATGGCATGGATTATTGACCATTAAAAGTTCATGTATGACGGATGGTCTTGTAACTGTGCCTAAAGCATTAAATTTGATTTATTGAATTCTTAAACCATGCACGGTCGGCTATCAGCCTGACGCATAGCAAAACGTTGAAAGGAGCGTTTAAATGACTGAACAACTAATTGTTTTAAAAGATGAAGAGCGCCAACCGTGTGAAGTTTGGACACGGGTCATGGGATATTTCAGGCCGGTCGGACATTTTAACATCGGCAAAAAAAGTGAATATGACGCACGCAAGTGGTTCATGGAAGAAAGAATTCAATCGCACGCGCAAATGTGTAAAAAATCTTGCAACGTAATTTGTGAAAAATTAAGCGCGTGAAATTTTAAAATGGCAAAATTCGCAGTGGTAAATTATATCGGTTTCTTTCGGTATGCGTCGTGATGGCAAACAGTGCCGGCATTATTAAGTCAATTAAAGGGTGTTTATGAAACAAATTGAAATGTATACGGATGGTGCTTGTTCGGGCAATCCCGGCCCCGGCGGTTGGGCTTGTGTATTGGTTTATGGCGAACATG
>DLOI01000088.1:4629-6744 GCA_002477185.1 Alphaproteobacteria bacterium UBA7488
CCGAATAACCAAATGGAATTAACGGCCGTTATTGAAGGGTTAAAACAATTAAAACATGCGTGTCAGGTACATATTTATACCGACAGCAAATATGTGATGGATGGCGCCGAAAAATGGCTTGAAGGGTGGAAAAAAAACGGTTGGCGCAAAGCGGATAAAAAGGCTGTTTTAAATTCAGGGTTATGGCAACAGCTTGACCATGAATTGCAAAAACATGAAATCAGTTGGACTTGGGTCAAAGGGCATGCCGGCCACGAACAAAATGAATTGGTTGATTCGTTGGCGCGTGAACAAAGTGAACTTTATAAAGGCGTATAATCGCTGTTAGTCCGCACGAAGATTTTAATTAAGCCAAAATCTCTTTTTTGTCGCAGTTCTTTGACTTTCCATTTCGAAAAGGTTTTATAGAAAAACCGATGTTACCGTTTTCATATGCACGTTATTGCATTGTGGTTCTTTGTGTTTTTTGTGGCGGCAGTCAAAATTGCTGACCCTTACCTATGACCCTTACCCATTTTAGATAAATTCAAAATTTAAAACCTTATTTTTTTTGCTTATTTTTAACAGAAATGTATTCAAAATCAATAATATATAAAAAGTATAAATTAATTAAAGAAAAGTCTTGACAAACGGGGAGGGGGGTATACTATTATTAAAATGAAATCATAATTAATTTGAAAGGAGAAATATATGGATAAAAGCGGAAAAATTGCGGTATCTTTATGTGCTTTTATTGCTTTGGGGGCATTTTCTTCAATGATGATGCACAGCTGTGACAGGGATGAAAACCGTGCTGTTGAACAAAACGCATTATATCAAACAGTGGTTTTATTATCCAAAGGCGAAGCGATAGATCCGACTTTGGCTTACAGAATTGATACGATGAAGCGGTTAAATGCAAAAGGCACATGGCTGACGCAAAATGAGGATAGACAGGTCATCGATTTGCAGGCTATGGATTATCTTAAGGCGTTACCATCTGATATGCGTGAGTGGTCTGTTCAACAAAAATTAGTTTATGATTACGCGATTTCAATGGTTCGCGAATTTGAAAAAAATCCGGACAAAACCAAATTCCGCGAACAAATTAGGCAGGATTTGAAAAATATGGGTGTTTCGCAAAATGGCCAAACAGCTCCACGTAAAATTGAAAAATGGCATAAGGGAACCAATATGAAGGCGATCGAAATATATAAACAAACTGCTTGGGGAAAAGAACGGACGAAACAGTAAAGCATTAAAACGCCATAAATTATTATATTGTTTTAAGTTTCTGTTGTGCATTTATGTACCGAAGATTTCGGGCATGTAAGATGAAGTGATGATATTGGGGGAATTTATATCAAGATTTTGAAAATTTATGGCTATTACAATATTTGGCAATACCGGGATACAAACCAACACATTATAAAAAAAAGAGCTTTTTCATAGAGCCTTTTTAAAGAATAAAACAATAGAGTGATGTTATATTAAAAAAAGAGGAGCATATGCCCCTCTTTTTCTTTTGCCTTGCCTATTAAATATCACAAGACAATGCTGACAAACTATTTTTTGGCGTTAGCAGCTTTAACGGCTTCTTGCAATCTCGGGCCGATTAAAGCACCTGGATTGATTTTGCCGTCAACAATCAACATCGGTACGCCGTTAATATTTAATTGGCGAGCCAAAGCTTGGTTAGCAGCTAGTTTGGCTTTGATTTCGTCTGAATTGGCATCTTCTTCCAATTTTTTGACATCCATGCCTAAATCAGCGCCCATTTTTTTCAAGGCGGCTTCATCCAAACGGCCTGTCGCATTTGTCAATGCTTCATGCATTTGAGCGAATTTGCCTTGTTTGGCAGCAGCCATACCATAGCGTGAAATTGTTTCGGAAGCGGGGCCGAAAATCGGCGTATCAATCAAAATCCAACGGATATTGTTTGTTGATTTAACAGCCAAGCCCATTTCTTTGTTTGTTTTTCTGCACCAGCCGCATTGATAATCGAAAAATTCAATAATGACGAATTTGCCTTTCGGATTACCCAACACATGATTCGATTTGTCGGCAACGATTTTGGCGACTAAATCGGTCGGGTCAGCTTGCAATTCAGGAGCCTTTTGCGGAGCCGGTTTGGCA
>DLOI01000088.1:6759-8369 GCA_002477185.1 Alphaproteobacteria bacterium UBA7488
ACGCCTGCGCCGCCGGCTTGTTGAGCTTTATATTAAGCTTCAACCGAATCAATCAACACTTTGGGGTTTTTCATAATGAAATCGCGCATGGCGGCATCGCGTTTTTCCATAAGTTTGGTCGGCATTGGTCTGTCTTTGCCGCCATCGACGAAGAATTTGCCGCGCGGACAGCTGTTGTCAAGTCCAGCCGTTAAAATCGCACCGGAAATTAAGATGGCAGAAGCCAGAATAACACCCGATTTAATCAATAATTTTGTTTTGCCGCTGCATTCGGTTGAACAATTGCAATCCGGACCGCATTTGCAGGCGCCTTTTGTGCAATCGCAAACTTCATTTTTTTCAACGACTGATTTTGTCGCTGCAGATTTTGCTTGGGCATTTGTTTGTTTCTTATTTGCCATTTGTTGTCTCCTAGATAACGAAAAAAATTTATTACGAAGTCAGATTATAACGCATATACGATTTAATGCAAGAGAAAATAAAAAAGTCCGAAAAAAATCTTCGGGCTTTTTTAATTTTCATTTCAATTTCAAATTAGAACTTATATTGAGCTGCTAAAGAGAAAATGTTGGCATTTGAATTATACTTGGCGTTAAATTCCGAGGCACCTTCCGAACCATGTCGGGCTTCGGCGCTTTTAACGAACAAGTGGGCATAACCGCCGTCAAATTGCCAATTGTTTTTTTCGTAGGATAACCCGAATGAAGCCCACCAACGGCGGCCATCAGGAATACGAGCCGTACGATTGAGCGGAGATTTAACAGCTGCATCATCATAAGCGCCACCTAAACGAAAAGTCCAATTATCATTATATTTATAATCCGTACCCAAAGCATAGAACCACGTATTTCTCCAGTTTTCTTTGGTATCGGAAACAAGGTATTTGCCATAAGCGTCGGCCTGGTCACGGTAAATCGTTAAGTTCTTAAAACGNNCCGTTGGTGGGCTTCATTCGGGACGCTCCATTTTGTATTTAATTGTTGGTTAAGCGATAAAGTGACTGTTTCAGGTGTCGTGATTTTTGCGTTAATGTCGTATTTGTCATCTGCCATACGGGTTCCGGTAATCGTATTATCTCCGTGCAATTTATGATCGACATGCGAACGGTAAGCAACGCCAAAACGTGTCCCTTTGACAGGTTCTAAAGCAATACCAAGTGAGTAACCGACGCGTAAATCATCACCTTCTAAATCCGTTTTGCCACCGAGATAAAGTGGCAAACCGCCCATTTCGTTCGTTTCAACGGCACTGGTTAAATTCGCGCTGATATGTTGAATGTTAAGCGAAGCACCTAACGATAAATAATCCGTTGGTTTAACCGAAATGGCCGGACTGACGTTTAATGCTTGAAACGAAAAAAGCGGTATCCAATTCGGCGCATCAACCGTCAGCATTCGCTCACATGCAAAAGGCAGCGTTAAATATTCCAATCCGGCCTCACCAGTTCAAACTTTATCTGGCAAAACGGATCCTTATATTGTCCGCGTTTTGCCGCAAGCTTTCGGCCAATACAAAATCAATGACCGTGTTACGGCCGGTATCGGCGTTTACGTGCCGTTCGGTTTGGTGACCGATTATGATAACGATTGGTTCGGCCGCACACATGCGGG
>DLOI01000006.1 GCA_002477185.1 Alphaproteobacteria bacterium UBA7488
ACCGTAAAATGGGCTTCGTCCATGACGGGCGTGCCGTTTATGACGACTTTCCATGGCGTGTATGGCGTGAAACCCGCGATTAAAAAATATTACAATGTTGTGATGACCCAAGGGGTTCGCATGATTGCGATATCCGAACATGTCAAACGCCAAGTGTTACGCGATTATAAAATGGACGAAAGCAAAATCCGCTTGGTTCACCGCGGTGCCGATACGGACCGGTTTGACCCAAAAAAAGTAACGAAAAACCAAATTGAAGATTTAATGCGCGAATATAACATTCCCGAAGACAAACCGATTATCATGTTGCAAGGGCGCTTGACGCATTGGAAAGGCCAATTGGCATTGATTGAGGCGCTCAAGAAAATGAAACATAAAGATGTCACGGTTTTATTTATCGGCCATCACCAAGGGCGCACGGAATATTTTGACACATTGATGGCAAAAATCAATACGTTGCCGCCTCAAACAAAAGTGTTGATTTTTGCGTTGCCCGGCAAAGATATGCCAACCGTGAATAAACTCAGCGACATTGTCGTATCCGCTTCGTTAAAACCCGAACCGTTCGGCCGTGCAATGCCCGAAGCCCAAGCCATGGGCAAAATCGTTGTGGCCTTTAACCACGGCGGTGCGTGTGAAACGGTTGAAGACGGCAAAACCGGATTTTTGGTGGCGCCCGGCGATACGGATGCTTTGGCCAAAAAATTGGATGAGATTTTGGATATGAGCTTGGGTGCGCGCAAAAAAATTGAACAAGCCGCCGCCAAATCTGTTCAAGCCAATTTTTCAATCAAAAAGATGCAAGAAAAAACAATTGCTGTATATAAGGAAGTTCAAAGATGCAGGTAAAAATTCCACGTGTTAAACTTAAAAAGAAAAAAAAGCTGACCGATGAAGAGCGCATGACGCGCGCCGAAAAGATGTTGACCGTCCAATTGGCCGATTACATTGCCTATATGGGGCGTCCGTGGCGTATCATTTGGACGAATATTTTATTGGGCATTTCGCGAGGTGTCGGGTTGACATTGGGTTTTGCGATTGTGATTATTATCACGATTAAAATTTTAAGTTTATTGATATCTTGGAAGTTTCCTTGGCTTTCCGATGTGTCCGAACAATTGTTGGATGTCATTAAAACAACTCCCGGATTGGAAAAATTTTCATCCGTCATTGATAAAACAATGGAAGCCCAAGCGGTTCAAACGGGTTCGGATATGTTGCAGGTTGTGCCGGCCGAAGAATTGCAAACGCCGCATGTGCCGTTGCCCGAATTGCAAAGCGCCCAAGATTAATTTCTCGTGACAATTGATGCTTTTTAAAATCCCCGCTTGGAATTTCCCAGGCGGTTTTTTTCGTCCGAGTGCATTAAAAATAACATCCGATGAGCCGTACAAATTTCCTTTACACACACCTTCAGATGCGATATACTGTTAAAAGCCGGCGAGGTGTCGGCAGAGTCTAGAAAGCTCATGGAATAGAATTCGCTCCCTCAAAAAGGGCGGATGGCGTCGAATATCTCTCTTGCAGGGGAATAAGATGCACTGTATCTATTCGCAGTTTTCTAGCTCCGCCCACCTAAAGTTTTTTAGGTGGGATTTTTGATTTATTTGTGTTGAATAAAGCGGCTTGCCCTTAATTTCGTGAGGGATAATTTTTAAGTCGTACATGAAAAAGAAGGAGCTGATTACATGCTGAAAGAAGATGCAAAATTGCAAAAAAAAGAACTTGGACGCCAACTGTGGTTATGCCGCCAAGAAAGAGGGTTAACCTTGGCCGAAGTATCCGAATTGTTGCAAGGCAGTTTAAAACCTCAGACCATTGAACGGTTTGAAATCGGGGTAGTTCCGTTAAAGGATATCAGTGTTTTAAACCGCCTGTGCCGACTGTACAACAAACGTTTAAAAGTTGTGTTGGAATAGGTATTATTTGTTATTTAAAACAAGCCCGTCACGGGGCATATATCACGAAGGGCAAAAGCGGTCGCGATATGGCTTAAAGTTTTTTTAGGGTCATGTTATCTTTAAAACCCAAGGTATGGAGGTTTTTATCAAATCGCTTTACATAAGTGCGAAAATATTTGGGAATGATAAAGTTTGCGACGCCTTTGCCATCCGCTTCGGCAAAAGGATAATAAAAATGAGCCCGACGGTCGGCCTCGTTGCATATAATAATTTTAAATGAACCGATTATCATTGGGCAAATGTTGTGCCGCATTCTTTTTTAAGAGGATTTTTGATGAAAGTCATCCGCCTAATCGGCTTCCTTAAAAATCGGTTTGTTTTGGTAGAGCTTAGTCATTTGCGCTTCCATCAATGTGGCAAGGTTAATTTTGCCGTCGCGGATAATCATGCGCATTTGGTCGGCAATCGTCGGATTTGGGTTGGCAAACGCACAACTTAAAGCGGGGCGCAAAACTTTTGTCCCTTCCAATTTTTGATGGATGCATCCTAAAATCCCGCGTCCGAGCAAATCGGCGGCCAAAGATTCTTGCAAACCCGCTGCGGTTGCATATTTAATGACAGAATTAAGGGCGTCTTCGACCGAATTGGCATGAATGGTTGAAATAACCAAGTGCCCCGACGTGGCGGCGCGCAATGTTTGGCTGGCCGTTTCGGGCGTCCAGATTTCGCCGACCAAGATATAACGCGGGCGTGAACGCAAGGCGGATTTTAATGCATCGCCCCACCGTTCGTTTTCAACCGGCGTTTGTTTACATAACCCCAAGCCGCCNNGCCGTTTTTAGCGTGGTATAAACCGTCCAGAGGCATTTCCGGCGGGTCTTCAATCGTATATACAAAGCCGCCGTCATTTTCCAAATATTTTTTAATTAATGCAGAACACGTCGTTGTTTTCCCCATGCCGGTCGGGCCGCCGATAAGGATAAGCCCCGATTCTTGGGACAAGCTGACTAATTGGCGGACAATCGGTTCGGGCAAGCCGAGTTTAAAAATATCAGGTGTTGTTTTGGGCATTTTACGGCAATTGTATTGGATACCCGAAATGGTCATAATCCGTTCAACGCGGTACGATTCGCCCGCAAATTTAAGCGAATAGCTGGATGACCCTGTATAGCCTTGCTCCAACGCTTTGCGGAAATCTTCCATGTCTTCGGTTTCAAGAGGCACCAACGCAAATTTGGTATTGACATCGCGGATATAAGTAATGCGTTCGGGCGTCAACCATAAATCGGCAAAGAAAAAGGAATTCAGCGACGGTACGCGAACCACTTTGTCGCCACGGTTAGCCAGTTCATCCATTGCCGCCGATACGGGCGTTTTGATTGTTGCCGCAGTGGCCGGCGTTTTATTCGTCGGCATCCCGACGGGTGCGGGGCGTATTGTAGGTTGTGCCGACGCCGCCGGCGCGGATGNNCGATGCAGGCGTTGTTCCGACAGACCCTTTTTGATCGTCTTGCATTAATTTCGGCGGTTTCGGTGCAAAAAGCATAAACAAGTCCTTTCATATTTATATGCACGAATTTTGGCATATTTTAAAGCGTTTTGCAAGGGGTTTTAAACAGGTTTAAACAAAAACCCCCGAAAGTATTTGATTCATAAAATAATCGCCTTCCAACGTTTTAGGCCCCAATATTTATCGACATATGCCAAAGGGGGCAATCAATTGTTCGTTAGGGCAAGACAATACCATGCAACCCATAACGCCATTGACTTTTATACCAAAGCGGGGTATGCTGTTCACACTATAATTCATCCTTATCATTAAAGGCCGGTATTCAGATGTTATATGATTTGCTTCAAAACAGATTGTTTTATTCTTCCGATGAGGGAGGTTGTGTAAAATGGTTCAAAGTTATTGAGCAAAACTTGTCGCCATGGGTTAAAAATTTTTATCAACCGTGTGTGATTGAACATATCAAGCCCGAGCAAAATTTATCGGGATTGAGGGTGCGTTCCAATGATTTTCCCGAATTTCAACCTTGGCATATGTACGGAAAGGTTTACGAAGGCGAACAACGCGAAGGTTTTTTTAAATACCGTTCTTATCGCTATGCCACGTTTGATTACAGTTTTGCGGGAATCCCTGTACGAGATTTTGACCCTGCCTATCCGCGGATTTATAAAAATAAAACGGCGGTTTTTATGGATTTGATGCATCCAGAGCCGAAATCCTTAATTGTTACAAGTGAAATGTTTTTAAATTCGGACGATATCTTTTTGCATGAAAGGGCAAGGTTCTGTCAAAAAGAGCGCGCTGCTGCCAATGTGCTTTGGGCGTTTCATTATGTGGATTGTCCGCAAATGGCACAAACGGCACAAATAAGTACGATAAATTATGCTTTTTATTTAAACGGCCGAGAAGTGGCCAAAAAAGGGTTATTTTGTCATAATATCGGCGCCTATAATACCGACGTGCATGATAGTGGCGAACAAAAAGATTTTTTAAGCGTTTCATGCGATGCCGATTGGAAATTGCTTTTATATCATGCTGCCGAAAATATGATTGAGGATAAGCCGTATCAGCGTCAATTTTCGGACGATAACTTGCCCCGTGAAAAAAATACTTTATTTATCGGCAATGGTTTAATCAAACATTTATATGAGGTGTCAAAGCACTCTGCGCATCTTGTTTGTTCACACCGCAATCAACGAGCTTGCGGCCAAAGCCATGGACAAATATTGCCCCAAATCCCACCACAGTCCGCCCATCGTATTTGTTCGCACGCCAAAGCCGTTTGTGACAAAATCCCATTCAAAAATGCAAAATCAGTGCCGTCGTTGATGCTTGAAAATTGGGCGAAAAGGGAAGGAATCATAAAAGAATAACAAAAATTTGCCCCAAAATTAAAAAAAACTTGCATTTTGTTTTAAAGATGTGTATAAGAAACTATATTCTCAGATAAAATAGAGAGTGGGATTTGGAAAAAAATCCCGCTCTTTTCTTTTAAAATGAGGATTTATGCCGATTCTATCGCCTTTTTAAAGGGCGAACCAGTACTAAAATGTACAGGCTGTCCTTTAAAAAACGATATTATCCGCCTTAAATTCTCATCAAATGAATTGGGAAAAACAGGTTGAACCAGATAGGGGATAAAAATGGAAATTGAAGATAAAATTGAAGCCGAAATCACGCCGTCGTTAACCGATATGGGTTATGAAGTTGTGCGCGTTTCGCTGATTGGCGGCGATGTTAAAACAATCCAAGTAATGGCCGAACGCAGTGACCGCGAATCGATGACGCTTGAGGATGTGACCAAAGTATCGCGCACGGTGTCGGCTTTGATGGATATTATGGACCCGTTTGCCGGGCGTTGGACATTGGAAGTATCTTCGCCGGGCATTGACCGCCCGCTGTTTAAAATTGCCGATTATGAACGCTTTTTGGGCGCAGAGGCAAAAGTGGAAACGATTAAGGATATGGACGGGCGCAAACGTTTTAAGGGGCGTTTAATCCGTGTGGATAATGCAAAAGATATTATCATGAATGTGGACGGGGCAGAGGTTGTTTTGCCGTTTGACAACATTCATAAAGCCAAGTTGATTTTAACGGATGACCTGTTAAAAGCAGATATGAAAAAACATTAATTTAAAAGTTTAAAATCTTAAAGGAGAAAGGACAAAAAAATGCAAGTCGCAACATTCCCAAGACCGGAACTGATTCAAATGGCCGATACATTGGCCAGAGAAAAAGGCATCACGAAAGAAGCCGTTTTAGAGGCTATGGAACAAGGCATTTCCAAAGCCGGGCGTTCAAAATACGGCCCCGAATATGATATCCGTACGCAAATTGTCCCTAAGACAGGCGCCATTACAATGGCCAGATATATCACGGTTGTGGATGAAGTTGAAGACGAATTTACACAAATGACTTTGGAAGATGCCCGTAAAAAAGACAAAACGTTAAAAGTCGGCGATGAAATCGTTGACCCGTTGCCGCCGATGGATTTCGGACGCATAGCCGCCGGTACAGCCAAGCAAGTGATTATGCAAAAAGTGCGCGATGCCGAACGGTTCCAACAATATAATGAAATGAAAGACAAAAAGGGCGAAATCGTCAACGGTACCGTCAAACGTGTCGAAGCGGGCAATTTGGTTGTTGAATTGGCCGGCCGTGTCGAAGCGATGTTGCGCCGCGACGAATTGATTCCGCGCGAAAATTATCGTGTCGGCGACCGTATCCGCGCATTGATTTTGGATGTGCGTTCGGAAATCAAAGGGCCTCAAGTTTTCTTGTCCCGTTCGCATCCCGATTTCTTGGCCAAATTGTTTGTGGCCGAAGTGCCCGAAATTTATGACGGTTTGATTGAAATCAAATCGGTGGCTCGCGACCCGGGTTCTCGCGCCAAAATCGCCGTTTGGTCGAAAGATTCTTCCGTCGATGCAAGGGGTGCTTGCATCGGTATGCGCGGTATCCGTGTCCAAGCGGTTGTGACCGAATTGCAAGGCGAAAAAATCGACGTTGTCAATTGGTCATCCGACCCGGCGACATTTATCGTAAACGCTTTGGCGCCGAACGAAGTGTGTAAAATCGTGATTGATGAAGAAGCCGGCAATGTCGAAGTCGTTTTGTCCGAAGAACAACTTTCGTTGGCTATCGGGCGGCGCGGCCAAAACATCCGTTTGGTTTCCCAATTGACCGGTTGGCACATTGATATGATGAATGAGGCTCAAGAATCCGAACACCGCATTGCCGAAACGAAAGAACGCGTTGATTTGTTTATGCGCGCGTTGGATGTAGATGACATGATGGCGCATATTTTGATTCAAGAAGGGTTTGCCAAAGTCGAAGACATCGCCTTTATCGCTTTGGAAGAATTAACCGGCATTGAAGGGTTTGACGAAGATTTGGCTACCGAATTGCAAAACCGTGCGAAAGCGTACTTGATTGCCGAGCAAGAACGCCAAACATCAAAGGTGCAAGAATTGGCCATTGCTGACGATTTGAAAAACTTTGACGGTTTGACGTTGGATATGGTTGTCAAATTGGGCGAAGCGGGCATTAAAACGTTGGATGATTTGGCCGATTTGGCCGGCGATGAATTGCAAGAAATCGTTGGCGACGCTTTAAGCGAGACTGATGCAAACGCCATTATTATGAAAGCAAGGGAACATTGGTTTGAAGCGGACGCACAATAAACATATAACGCCCGACGGCCACAAAACGTGTTTTGTGAGCAAGGAAACGTTTTTGCGCGAGGAGATGCTGCGCTTTGTGGTGTCTCCCGACAAAACGGTATTTTTTGACGCGGCCGAAAAGTTGCCCGGGCGCGGCATGTGGCTGAAGGCCGATTATCAAACTTTACAAAATGCGGTTGAAAAGCGTATTTTTTTCAAAGCGGCCAAAGGGACGGTCAATATTCCGCCCGATTTAGTGGAGCAGGTGGAAACTCAATTGAAAAATAGGGTGTTATCGTTGTTGGGGCTGGCGCGCAAAGCGGGCGTGCTTGTTTTCGGG
>DLOI01000090.1:0-1959 GCA_002477185.1 Alphaproteobacteria bacterium UBA7488
ACTTGCCATTTATGCGTACTTAAAAATACATAATCTTTTTATAAGGCGGCACAATACGTTGCTTGTGGAATTTTGTGATATGCAGCTTTGCGGTTAAACAATTTTATTGGGCAATGTTTTATCCATAATCGCTTCGAATTCATCCTGACGGTCTTTGCGGTTTAACAAATAATTGTAAAACTGGGGTTCGAATTTTTGCGCATCAACAGCAATAATCGATGGATGCGTACCCAATTCGACGGCCGCATATTTTTTTGGCACTTTGATATGTTTTACATTCTTGCCGAATAAGCGCGTCGTATAAATGACACTGTAAAAATACGTATCGCTTTTCGTACGATTCCAATAATAAAATGTTTTTAAAATACCGTATTTAATAAGTCCGCCGTCAAAAAGACATGCCAGGTTTTTTGCACCCGACAACGTGTGAAAAAAATCTTCATTTAAAACGCGCAATCTCGGGATTTGATAGGCAGCTTGCAATTTTTGCGCCACTTGAAACACAGCCGGAATCATATGCACATGGCGGTGAGAATCCAAATGCGCCGGCGTAATGCCCGCCTTTAAAGCTTTGTCAATTTGCGCACGCATTTCAATTTCCAATTGGCGTTTAAGCTCTTTTTTCTTAAAAAAAGATAAAATCATCAAGCTGACAAACCCGTGTTTTAAATTGCCGTTTTTATCCACCAATAACGGGATGTCTTTCGGCACAGCGATTGGGCGTTGGTTTAATTGGTTCGTTAAATTCAAATGCACACCGACAGCCAAGCCGGGATTTTGTTTATAAAGGGCTATCGCTTCATCCGTATAGGCCACATTCATCATCATGCTGGTTGAATTTAAAACACCTTTTTGGTAAGCCGTAATAATGGCTTGGTTTACGCCGGGGCTGATGCCGAAATCATCGGCATTAATTATTTTTTTCAGCATTCCTGCCTCCTTTATGAGATGTTTTACCAATCTTACCACCCTTTTCCCTAAGATTTTTTTTCGGCGTTGAAACGGCTAAAGCCGAAGCCCTTCGCGCATGCGATTCTTCCATATATTCGGCCAAGTATAATGGCCGCTTTTTTGTTTCGATATGGATTTTGGCGATATACGCGCCCATAATGGCCAAAATAAACAATGTTATTGACCCCATGAAAACAATCGTTGCCATAATGGTGGCATACCCGGGCGTCGGGTTTTTCAAAACATAATGTTCAATAATGACATATAACCCCAATGATACGGCAAAAAAGCCCGATATGACAGCCAACCATAAGGATAAATAAAGCGGTTTAACCGAAAATTGCAAAATGCTGTTAAACGCCAATTTTAAACTCTTATAATAATTGTATTTGGATTGGCCTGACAAACGTTCGGGTGCAACAAAATCAATCGTAACCATTTTATCCATCGGCACAATCCAGCTGAGCGTTCCGCGAAACAACGTGTCGCGTTCATTAAACTTTTTTAAAAAATCGATATATTTGCGGTCAATCAAACGAAAATCCGGCGTGCTTTGCGGAATATACGTATCGGACAGCAAATTCAAAATTTTGTAAAAGTATTTTGAACAAAATTTATAAAATTTCGATGTGTCCAAATTATCTTGGCGCCGCGTTAAGACAATATCATTGCCCTTTAACCATAAATCGACCATTTGTTTAATATATTTGGGCGGGTGTTGCAAATCGGCATCCATAAAAATCACAGCATCGCCCGACGCATNNCCGTCATCGCCATTTCATGGCCGAAATTGCGTACCAAATGTACGATTTTAACCGTTGAATCACGTTGCTGCAATTCATGGCAATAATACAGTGTTTTATCTTTTGACCCGTCATCGACAAAAATTATTTCATATTTTTGTATCGGCAATGTTTTTAAAACCGCCTTTAATTCCCGATATAACGCTTTAATGTTGCCTTCTTCATTATAAGCCGAAATAACAATGCTCAAACTTTTATCGGTTGT
>DLOI01000090.1:2059-5834 GCA_002477185.1 Alphaproteobacteria bacterium UBA7488
GATTTTATACGGTACGACTGTCGGGTCGGGCACCCCTTCAATACGGTTTTGAAACGCCTTATATTCGGATATATTATCCGCCATCACAATCGCGCCACAGCGTTTAACATCTTCAACATCAATCCAAGGAGCCGCGGACGGATTCATTTGAATGAGTGCTCGCGGTTTATCTTGCAAATATACATATAATAATGATGAAAACCATATATCGCCGCCTGTATATTTAAGGGGCATTTGAAAGTTGGTTGACCAAATTTGTTCCATCTTGGCGGCAAAAACACGCCCTGGAAAATTTGCCCGTTCGCTTGTATGGCACAAAGTCGTGCCGATACACGCCGCCGCCATCACACCCATCATCACATAGGCCAAAAACACGCCCCTTTTTTGAAGCCGCAATGTGTCTTTAAAATCCAACACATAAAATAAAATCATCGGAATCAAGGACACAAAGGCAAAGCCCCACATGCTTTTAAGTTTAATGCCTGCCGTGGCAGATATTAAAATCCAAATCAAAAGCGGGATAATTCCCATAAAAGTTAAAAACGGCGGCACGTTTTTAAAGCCGCGCCAAGATACTTTGCCTCCGATAACGCATAAAATGCCAAAACCGATAAAAGTCAAAGCCATCGCCAACACTTGGGCAACGGCAAATTTGAATGGCCATGCGAAATGGCGCAAAGCAGCGGACGGCGTTTCATTCGATGCCCGTGACAATAAATATTCAAACGGGAAAAAATCATTTTGAACCAACCAATAAATATGCGGTAAACAAACCAACAAACAAACCGCTCCCGCAAAATACATACCCGTTTTTTTAAATTGCGCGCGCCCTTGTTTTGTTGCTATCAAATAAAGCCCCATCGCGATTAAAAAGATACCGTTTGTATATTTGGTCATCAGCGCCAATCCCATTAAGGCGCCCGTTAAAACCCACCTCCATATACGGTTGGAATCTAAAGCCCGATAAAAATAATACGTCATCGCCGGCACAATGGCCAACGACAATACATTGACGTTAAATTCAATGGAACAAATGCTATAATAAATCGTGCCTTCCAAAAATAAGACGCTTAAAAGCGCTTTATCGGCAGATAAAAACAAACGGGCAATTTTATAGATATAGATAAATCCGATGAGAACGCAAATTTGGCTGAGCACATAAACCGACACATCCGGATTTTGAAAAACCAAATGCGAAATTTCAGCCAGCCATCCGCTTAAATAAGGGTGCTTGTTTGTCCCAAACGACCATTCCGAACCCCACACGATAGCTTCCGCCGAATCCATTGGGATATTCGGACGCAGTAACGGCACCAAAACCCATACGGCAAAATGCACGCACAAAAATATGGCAAATATTTTAAAAAGGGACTTCCCTTTGTAATGATAGGACAAATTCATGTAACCCCTTTTTTTTAGCTTTAAAAGTTTCCCCATTATACAAATTTTAAAATTAATTTCAAGCCCTTAAAAACCACCTTGCATTTTGTAGCCACACCTTGAGGAATAAATTGCAATTTGCTATACTTTCGTATATAACAATTGAGCTTACAAATTTCAATGACACCAAGCTGACATAAGTAAAAAAACGGCAATCTTTAGCCGTTTTATCATATTCCAGCAGCACATGACAAGTACTCAATCAGATTTTATGTCTGCAAGATAAATGATACTTAAAACAACGCCCTTAAAAAACACATCAATATGCTGATAAGGAGCGCTGTTTTTGATAAGTTAAAAATGTTCAATGTAACATTTTAAATAGTCAATTAATTATATTTTAAAGGGCGTTTCGGACCACGCGGGGGAAAATCGCGATTTTGCATTTTTTCAATAAAAGCTTCGCGTTCTTCGGGCGTCATCGCACGGACTTTTTGTGCCATCGAATGCACAAAATTTCGGAACATATCGCCTTGCATTTTGCCGATTTTGTCAATTTGCATGTCAAAAGCTTGTGCATCAAAATCAGGGGCGCGCAACATATCAAGCGCAACCGCCCGTTCTTTATGCAACGCTTGACGAACCGAATGATGGTCATTCATGAACGATTGTACCATCATATGCCCCAGACGAGGGCGTTTAAAAGAGCTCAATTGCCCAACCATAACGCCGCCCAAAAACATATTCAATAATAATGAAACAACCAATAAAATTTTTAATTTGTTATTCATGTATCCTCCTTAAAAATGATGTGTATAAATTTATCTTAAATTTTATAGCTTTTAACCCATACCCCTTCAGCGGGCAATCTTTAAACTTTTCCCCTGTTAAAAATCAAAGTATATTTCATCAACGACTTGAGTCAAATCTGCCGCCGCCGTTGAAGACGAAAAACTAAAACTGACCAACACGCCCAATATAAAAACCACAGGCATAATATACGCGGGATTCGGCAACGAAAATTCGGCAAACGTTTTCTTTAAAGAGTCAAACAGCCCCGATATTTTTTGCTGAGGACTTTTTTTCTGACGCACATAAAACGAGGATGCAATAATGCGTTCTTCCAAATTCGCACTCGGGTGTTCAAATTTTCGATTGAGCATGTGTTAGTTCCTCCATATTCTTTTTAATGTTTTCCTTTGCGCGCATAATCAGCGATTTAACCGCCGACGGTGTTGTTTTCATAATTTGTGCGACCTCTTTATACGGCAGTTCTTGATAAAAGCCCAAATTAATCGCCGTTTGTTGATTTACGGGCAATCTTTGAATGCTTTGTTCCAGCAAAGCATAAGCTTGCATTTGCAAAATTTTTTTATCCGCGCTTTTTTCTTCGCTTTGGACATCCATCTCTTGAACCCAAGGGCATTGATATCGATTCTTGCGTTTGTAATCGATGCACAAATGAACGATTACCGACGTAAACCAAGTTTTAAAATGTACACCTTTGGACGGGTCAAATTTAAACGGCGCTTCCCACAATTTCAAAAAAGCTTGCTGAGTCATATCTTCGGCCACTTGTTTGTCGGACAAATACCGAAACGCCACCGCATAAAAATACTTCGTGTACTTTTTGACAAGCGCCCCAAAAGCATCATGGTCGCCGCACGTAATTTTTTCCATTAAGGCATTATCGCTGACATCAAACAAGGTTCGTTCCTTTTTTCTTCAACAGAGGTGTCGTTTTACTTAAGCAAATAAAATTTTATCCTGTAAAAGTAACACGACACGTTTAAATATGCAATTCAAATAAAAACTAATTCGCCAATGCCGCTACCAAAGCAACCGTCCCGATGACCCCGGCCGACACGGCNNTGCGGTGGCGTTTCGGTATTTGCGACACGGCAGCAACTTTTAAGGCCGTCTTGTCTTTTTTATGGCACACACGCACGCGCTCTTGATGCAAACGTTTGGCATGTTGATTGTGTGCCGTTTTAAAATGATTGTGTGCTTTCTTAAAATGATGAGTCGGCTTTTGAATATTTTGATAATTATTTACAATAATCGTTTGATTGGCATGTTGAGGGACATGATTCACGCCCCGGTCGAAACTTCTGGCCTCGACACCAGTACTGATAAGCAAAACCCCCATTAAAACATATAACATTTTACGCATTTCAATTTTTCCTTTGTTAAAATTATTACTTGCCTTTTAAAAGGCATCAACACTATGAAATACGTACCGGGGTCCAAAAAGGTGTCACGCTACAAATAATTATTTTATAACAATTTGATTTTATTCATCTTCTTCTTGAATATGCGCCAACATGTCGCGAACCATCCCCTTAATATGATTATCGGCGGCTTCATAAAAAATCTGTTTATTTTCGCGGGTCGA
>DLOI01000090.1:5916-8032 GCA_002477185.1 Alphaproteobacteria bacterium UBA7488
GCGACGGCCGTTAAAATGCGCAACCGCGTTTTGTCGCCCAAAACTTTAAACGTATCGGCCAACAATTCGATATGTTCGTCATTTATGCTCATCAAAATGTTCCTTTTCTTCCAAAACACAAGCCGTTTCATCCACGCCGACCGTTGCATGGACAATGCCGAATTCATCGGTTAAAACACGCTTTACGGCTTTAACAGCCGATATNNATATAATGTGCCTTTCGTTTTTAACCGAAATGTTCAATGTTGCCATAATCTTGCCCGATGTGAGGGCCCAAACATGAATATGGCAAACCGACTTGACGCCGCGCACATGCAAGACGCGCTGTTTGATTTTTGAAATATCAATGCCGCCGGGCACCCCTTCCATCAAAATATCAAATGCATTTTTAAACAACCGCCAAACGTTTTTCAAAATCAACAAACACACGAAAATCGACAAAATCGAATCGATCGGCGACCAACCGGTGAAATAAATAACCCCTGCCGCACCGATAGCCGCCACTGAACCCAACAAATCGCCCATAACATGCAACATCGCGCCTTTGATGTTCAAATGGTCTTTTTCGCCTTTGTTCAAAATATAAAAAACCAACGCGTTGACCAATAGTCCCAAAACAGCCACAATAAACATGGAACCGGCCATAATTTCGGCCGGTCGCGTGATACGCATCACGGCTTCATAGCCCACCCACAACGTCAAGCCGAACAAAAACAGCGAATTAAACAAAGCGGCCAAAACTTCCAAGCGCAAATACCCGAACGTTTTTTGCGCATTTACCGGTTTTTTGCCGAAATAAAACCCTGCCCAAGCCAATGCCAAAGCGCTTGCGTCAATCAACATATGCCCCGCATCGGCCATCAACGCCAACGACCCCGATAAATACCCGCCGACAAATTCGACCAGCATAAACCCAAAGGTCAACAAAAACCCGAGCATCACAACTTTTTCATTCGTTTTAGCCGGAATATGGCTGTGTGAATGAAAAACCGCACATTGAGACTGGTGGACATGCCCATGTCCGCCCGCGCCTTGCACCAAATGTTTGTTCATGTCTTGCATCCCATACACTTGTTTATCTTCATAATGGGCACCGTGGCAATCGTGCCCGTGGTTATGAGCATGGATGGAAAAGGATGAATCCGACAGATGCCCCTTACCAACCGGTTCGGATAAATAGGCATGGCTTTCTTCAAAATTTTCACGCATTTTTTTGACCGCTTTGGCGGCCGATTTGGGTACCATGTAGGTTCCGCCCCTTTTTTGAACCATGCGTCCGATAGCTTTGCGCCGCCTGCCGTAAACCATAAAAAATCCCTTTCATATCTTATTTAACTTATCATTTGTTACTGATTATATATGAACATATATTTATGTGTCAATATATAAATATATTTTTGTCGGCAAATCATCCGTTAAATCCGCCACTTTTTCAAAAGCTCTTATAAAGGGGCCGCTTAAAGAATACCCGAACCTTTAAAATTGTTGTTGCCAAAAAATGCATATCGTGGTATATTATTTGCGAAATAAAAGAAAAGGCACATAACAGCCTTATAACAAAGTTTGTCTGTGGATTTTGTTCATGGATGCTTTTTTTTCGGCTTATAAACAAAAGGAAAAAACAATGGAAAATACTCAACCTAAAGCCTGGGAAGGCTTCAAAACCAACAAGTGGCAAGACGAAATCAACGTACGCGATTTTATTCAGCACAACTACACGCCGTATGAAGGCGACGATTCGTTTTTGGCCGGCCCGACACCGCGCACTAAAAAATTGTGGGATGAAGTGGCCGCTTTGATGAAAAAGGAACGCGAAGTCGGCGGCGTTTTGGATGCCGACAGCTCAGTGGTTTCTTCCATCACATCACATGGCCCCGGCTATATTAACAAAGACGAAGAAATCATCGTCGGTTTGCAAACGGATAAACCCCTTAAACGCGCCTTGATGCCTTACGGCGGTTACCGCATGGTTGAAGGGTCTTGCAAAGCTTATGATTTGCCGTTGGATCCGAAAATCACCGAAATTTTTACAACCTATAGAAAAACACACAACGACGGCGTATTTGACGCTTACACGCCGGCGATTCGCGCTTGCCGCAAAAGCGGTATTATCACG
>DLOI01000090.1:8044-12156 GCA_002477185.1 Alphaproteobacteria bacterium UBA7488
ACATCATCGGCGACTATCGCCGCATTGCTTTGTACGGGATTGACCGTTTGATTGAAGACAAACAAGCGCAAAAAGCCATGTCTGATTCTTGTGACATGACGGCCGATATCATTCGCGAACGCGAAGAATTGTCCGAACAAATCCGTGCACTCGAAGAAATGAAACAAATGGCCGCTTCATACGGTTGTGACATTTCCAAACCTGCCGAAAATGCCAAAGAAGCCATCCAAGCAACCTACTTTGGCTATTTATCCGCGATTAAAGACCAAAATGGCGCCGCGATGTCAATCGGCCGTATTTCTTCGTTCTTGGACATTTACATTACACGCGATATTGAAAATGGCACAATCACTGAAGAACAAGCTCAAGAAATGATGGACGATTTGGTCATCAAATTGCGTATGGTCCGTTTCTTGCGCACACCCGAATACAACGACTTGTTCTCGGGCGATCCGGTTTGGGTAACCGAATCTATCGGCGGCATGGGCATTGACGGCCGCACGTTGGTGACAAAAAACTCGTTCCGTATTTTGCACACATTGTATAACTTGGGCCCCGCTCCGGAACCAAACTTGACAGTTTTGTGGTCAAATCACTTGCCCGAAAACTTCAAAAAATTCTGCGCCAAAATGTCCATTGATACATCGTCCATCCAATACGAAAACGATGATTTAATGCGCGGTTTCTTCGGCGACGATTACGGCATTGCTTGCTGTGTTTCCCCGATGCGAATCGGCAAACAAATGCAATTCTTCGGCGCACGCGCCAACTTGGCCAAAACATTGTTGTATGCCATCAACGGCGGTAAAGACGAAAAATCCGGTGCCCAAGTCGGCCCCGAATTTGCGCCGATTACATCCGAATATTTGGACTTTGACGAATTGTCACGCAAATTTGATGCGATGATGGGATGGCTTGCCGAAACATACGTCAATGCGTTGAACATCATTCACTATATGCATGACAAATATTCGTATGAAAAATCGATGATGGCTTTGCATGACAAAGACATTATCCGCACACTTGGTTGCGGTATCGCCGGCTTCTCAATTGCTGTCGATTCATTGTCCGCCGCCAAATATGCGAAAGTCAAAATCATCCGCGACGAACGCGGCATTGCGACGAATTTTGAAATCGAAGGCGATTTCCCGAAATACGGCAACAACGACGAACGCGTCGATTCGATTGCCCGCAAATTGGTCAAACAATTCATGGATAAAATCCGTCAATTCCCGACCTATCGGAACGCTATCCCGACACAATCGATTTTGACCATTACGTCAAACGTTGTGTATGGTAAAAAAACGGGTGCTACACCTGATGGTCGTCCGGCCGGTGTACCGTTTGCTCCGGGTGCCAACCCGTTGCACGGACGCGATACGCACGGTGCTTTGGCGTCACTTTGTTCAGTAGCCAAATTGCCGTTCCAACACGCTCAAGACGGTATTTCCAATACGTTCTCGATTATTCCGAATTCGCTCGGCAAAACCAAAGACATCCAAGTAAACAACTTGGTCAGCATGTTGGACGGTTATGTCACAAACGAAGGGCAACATTTGAACGTCAACGTTTTGAACCGTGAAACATTGCAAGACGCAATGGAACATCCGGAACAATATCCGCAATTGACAATCCGTGTATCGGGTTACGCCGTGAACTTTATCAAGCTCACACGTGAACAACAATTGGATGTTATTTCCAGAACGTTCCACGAAAAATTGTAATCGTCAAACGTAAAAGAAAATCCCGGCTTGATATTAAGCCGGGATTGCTTTTTTTTGAAAATAAAGGTATTGTATAAAAAAACGCATGCTCGGTTAAAAACGGGCGTGCACAATCGATTCGGAGCATTTTATGGAAACGTTAAATCAAATTACCGGCAAAGTTCATTCCTTTGAAAGCGGCGGCACCGNNAACACCGTTGATGGGCCGGGCATCCGCTATGTTGTTTTTATGCAAGGGTGTCCGCTCAGATGCCAATACTGCCATAATCCGGACACATGGCTGTCCAAGGACGGGCAAACGGTAACTGCCAAAGAGGTTTTGCAAGAAATTTTAAAGTACGAAGATTTCATGAAATTTTCCGGTGGCGGCGTTACGTTTTCGGGTGGCGAACCGTTGTTGCAAAAACAATTCTTGCTTAAAATTTTTGAATTTTTAAAACGCCGCAAAATCCACACGGCCATTGACACATCGGGTTATGTGGATATAGATGGGGACACCGAAAAACTGTTATCGATGACCGACATGGTTTTATTGGATGTGAAACATTTATTGCCGACCGAACACAAAAATTTAACCGGTATGACAAACGATAAAACATTGGCCTTTTTAAAATTCTTAAAAGAAAAAAATATCCGCACATGGGTGCGCTGGGTTGTCTTGCCGGGGTTTAACGATACGCCTGCCTATGCCGAAAACTTCGCCGATTTCATCAAACAATATCCGAATGTTGAATTGGTTGAGCTGTTGCCCTACCATGAAAACGGCAAGTACAAATGGAAAGCTTTGGGATTGACGTATAAATTGGAAGGAACGCCCGAACCTGCCAAAGCGCAAATTAAAGAATTGGCCGATATTTTGAAAAACAAAGGCGTCAAAACGTTGTATGCGCAATAATTCCCCGATAAAACATGCGCCGTTTGACGCACGGCCAAATTACAGAAACAAAAAATCCGCCACTTACTGGGCGGATTTTTGGATATGAAAAGACGGACAATTTTGACCTAAAGCCTTTCTACACAAATAATTTCAATGGTAAATTTTTTAACGCACATGTTGTAAAAAGATTTGCAAACTAACCAAGATAATATGCAAACAGGATAACTTTTAACGCGCATGTTGGAAGACGGGTTTATTAGCCAGTTTTTTAGCAACCTTTGTTTTCCGGGGTGGTCGGATTTGACGGCTCAACCGAAGCGTTTCAAGAACTTTCATTTCCATTGCATCCGATATAAACGCAAATGCCGTCCAACCTTTCTTGTCTCGCAGACGAAAATCGGCACCGCTAAGCATTAACAGCTGGGCAATATCTCCTTTTTCACCGCGCATCGCCCACATCAACGCCGTCCAACCGTCTTTATCTTGCATATTTTGATTCACATCTGCCTTTAATAAACGCTTAACAACATCATATTGCCCACTCGTAGAAGCTTGCATCAGCGCTGTCATACCGTTTTCATCTTGCATATTCGGATTAATTCCAACGGAAAGTAATTTTTGAACTTGCCTTTTAATTTTTAACGGGTCTTGAAGATACCAATTAATTTTTCCCCACGTGGCATCCCATGAATTTTTATCCATTTTTAAATCCCTTACCCCTTTAAGTTATGTAATAGCCACATTTTACCATACAACTTATTATTGTCAATATTTTTTTGACAATGGTAAAAAAGTCAGATTGTTTCCCTTTTCGAGCGGGTCAAAACTTTAAAAAAAATTACAAATAAAACAGATGGCAATCCTATATCATCGCAAAAGGGCAGTCGATAATTTTAAAGCGCCGTGAACAAATGTCCGCGGCACTTTTACAAAAAATGCATCATTTATTTTGAACGTACGGGGTTATAAATATATCCGTAAATTAATCCTACAAACGCCGCGCCGCCGACAATATTGCCAAGCGTGGCAGGAATCAGGTTGTCATTTACAAATTGCAGCCACGAAATATCGGCGCCATTATACATCGCCGCCGGAATAAAAAACATATTCGCAATCGAATGTTCATATCCCAACGTGACGAAAATCATAACCGGAATCCAAATGCCCAAAGCTTTGCCGACGATATCCTTGCCGGCATATCCCATCCAAGTGCCCAAACAAACCAAGGCATTGGCGCCAATGCCTTTTAAAAACACCGTACTCCAAGAATGGCTTAACTTGCCATTTGCAAGCGCCGCCAAGTAATCATTATACGGCGCCGCGGAAATAATGCCCGTTTGATGTGCCATAAAATAAGCCACCAATTGCGTTCCGACAAAATTAAATGCATAAGCAAGCACCCAAACCTTTACCAAATCAAAAAGCGTCGTTTTTCGTTGCATCGTTGACAGCGTCATTCCGGCGCAATCACTGGTAAACAAATCCGCCCCCGCTACCGAAACCATAATCAA
>DLOI01000090.1:12225-15014 GCA_002477185.1 Alphaproteobacteria bacterium UBA7488
CCGTCAATAAGCCGCCGAGCGCAATAAACACGCCGCCCAATATGGCAAGCAACATAAATTTCATAAACACTAATCGTGCTTTTAATTGAGAGGCATCTGCAAATAAAACGGCAATTTCATNNAAATAAACACTGCAAAACCGAAATAAGACATGACATTTCCTTTTTTTTAAGAGGGATTCATAAAATAATACTGCCCTTTTCATATCCCTTTTTATAAAGAAAATCAAGCTTTTTCCGCATTGTCCATAAGAGCTTCGTCAATACAATATCCTGTTGTCAGGCGCTAAGTCCAAACAAAAATCAATCCTTTGCCGTAAATGAGTGCCCTTAAACAAAAACTATTGTTTTTCGTTAGACCTACCTAAATAATATGCCCACAATGCCGGATCATAAACAGAGGTAAAATTCGGTTTTGCAGTGTTTATTTTCGCTTCAGTTTTTGGCAGATCTTTTTGTAAAGAAATTGCACGTTCTGTACATGATCGGGAGTGATGATTTTCCTCTTTAATGTCATTATCATCTTGTGCCCCCTTTATCGTAGAACCTGTATCTATACCCGCCGATAACGCACCTGTTATTAATTCTCTTCTTTTTTGATCCTTTTCTTCCGGTTTTAATTTCACGACTAAATCGGCATATTTTTGATTGGGTATAATATTTTTTAGGGCCGCCTGACACACCAATTTAAATTGCTTCTTAACTTCATCCGGATTTTGCCCACGTTCTATTGCCCGTTCAAAATAACGGCGCTTTTGGCGTTCTTTGTCAGCCTGCAAATAAATCTTAAAATCAAATAAATCCCGTATCGGCTCATAAAAAGTACAAATACCTTCAATAATCACTGTTTTTTGCGGTTCGAACCATTTGGCTTCGGGCACAGATCTGCCGTTCGTCATATCATAAAACGGCATCCAAATACCGTGCCCTTGTTTAAGTGTTTTAATATCCCGCACTAAACGTAACATCTGAAAAGCCGACGCACTTTCGGCATCATATCCGCTTTCTACCAAACATGTAAAAGAACCAAACCGTTCAATTAAATCCGAAATATCTTTATAATAATGATCCGCCGATATAACACTGATATTTTTATTTTTTTCAATCAAACGATTTATTAATGTCGTTTTTCCGGCAGCACTTTCTCCACATAAAGCAATAAGAGTTACAGGTTTTATATTTTCCTCTTTCATGTTATTTTCATTTTGATTTTGTGCGCATGCATTTTGTGTAAATCCATAAGAGCCCTCTTTATAATCCAGATAAGCCGGGTTACTTTGGTTATCCATTTTATTTACCAAAATTTGAACTTCTTGTTCTAACAATTTTATAAGATCCATTTAAAATATCCTTTTCGTCTGCTAAACACATTTTGTATTTAACAAAATTAACGTATGTTTTAAATATAAAATGCATACTTTTATTATTTATTACTTATATTATATAGTTTTAATTTTTTAATATATGTTTTAAACATATTTTTAATCTTTATTCGTTAAGTCATTAAGTCACATAACACGAATCGCATAAATGATTAACCTCTCTTTTATGTGATTTATCTCAGAAAAGAAATTCAAAAAATTAAAACAAAAACCTTGTGTATGAAAGATAAAATTCCTAACAAAAGGCATATATGATTTTTGTTGGTTAAATAAGAAAGATGTTGTTAACGCAAACGATTATAAGACAGCCCACTGTGCATAAAATTGTGCGCGCAAAATATCTGAAGTTGTTTCATGCGTCATCACCACGACTCGCAACGGATTTTCAAACATTAAAAAAGCAACGCGGTCTTTGTAAAGCATGACCGGCAGTAAGGGGAATAAAGCCGGATTTGTTAAACGTTTTTCACCGCCGACAAACGTTAATCCCCTGTCTTGAGCGGGAGAACACATGGATTTTATGGCAATGCGCCGATTTTGAGCAAGCTTTCTTTGAAAATCAAGAACCGTTTCTTTCGCTGTGTCCATCAAAACCTTTTCATCTATACCCGACAACAACAATTCTGAATCACCTTGTCCCAGGACATACAGGATATTTTGAAAAAGTTGTGAAAAAGCTCCCGCGCCTTCCAATACTTTAATTTTCAAGAAACTGTTCTGCACACGGACGCCGGGCCCGTCGATAAATTGCACACCGGCCTGTTCAAAGGTTTGGCGGATGGTAGAAATTGTTTCGGGACGGGCAGCGGATAAACCGCGCTCAATGTTATTCACGGCCGGCAAAGAATACCCGGATTTTTTGGCCAGGTCGGCTTGCGACCATCCCAGCAGGGAACGGGCTGCCTTGATTTGTTCGGGACAAATGTTTTCAAGCGGTTTTAAATCGCGCAGCAATGTCACATTTTTTTCAGATATGAATTCTTGCGTCGGCAACTTTTTCATCGGATACTCCTTTATAATCAGAATAAACCAATTAATGTTATTTATCAATAAAATCTTTATAAAATGCTTGTTAAAAATATATAAAAAACATATAATGCAAAATAAAGGGAACGAAAATGCAAAAATCTTATGCCCAAAAACTGGCCGAACTTTTAAAACATAACCCGCTCGTGCAATTCATCAACCCGCGTTTGGTCGATAAAATCGAAGCATGTAAAACCGATATCCCCCTTTTAATAGCGATAGCGGGCGAAAGCGGCGTCGGCAAAACCGTACTGATGCAATTGATTCAAAAATACCTGCCTGAGGCAACATACCTGGCCACTGATCAATATTTCATCGATTTTTCCGAGCAAATAAAATTACACGGTTCATTTGACGATTTATTGGCAGCCGGTTATGACCT
>DLOI01000090.1:15070-16626 GCA_002477185.1 Alphaproteobacteria bacterium UBA7488
TTTTAATCCCCTGCCACCCTTTGGATGATACAGGCAAAACCTTTTTATATAAAACGCCTTTGACAAGTGAAAAATTTATTTTTGTTGACGGGTATTGTACCTTGTACGAAGAGGTGCGGGATTTATTTGATTTCGTTATTTATTTGGACACAGATGAAACCCGCAAACAGCAAATGTTTGATAAATTGCAAAAAGAACGCGGACGTTCAAAAGAACAATCTCAAAAAATTTATAAAATTTTAAAAACAAGTTCAACTGTCTATATTGAACCGACGAAACAATACGCAGATGTCGTGCTGGATGTATTTAAAGCCCCCTTTGAACAAGAAGAAACATTGGTTAAAGACATGTGCCATATTTTTAAAGGTTGTGAGGCGCAAAAAACAGATTTATATGAAAAAGTGCTCAACCCCGGCGGCGATTTAAAGGCATTAATGGACGCTTTGCCGCAACATCTGAAAAAGCAAATACTAGCTGCCCTTAAAAATAAAAAAACGTTTTAAAAAACAAATTATATCCTTATTAATAAGACCCTGAAAGACAAACACGGTATCCGATAGGCGCGGGGTTAATTTTCGGTATTGATTTTACATAACGGTCCCCTTGNNTTGCCGCCGCAGATAAAAACGCCTATATGATAACGGCATAAAAAAAGGGGGAAAATATGTCAGAAAACGAAAATCCGTATTGGTCCGAAGAAGTTACCGATGAAGAACACCACCACACACCCGCAGGCACCTTCACGCAAAAGGCACCCGAAATCGTTAAAGCATTATTGAAAGACGCTAACAATGACCCAACTTTGGCGTTGAGGCGATTGACATTTTATATGAATCGCGCGGGCAGCAAGTTAACAAACAAAGATGAACTGAGCATTGCCAAAGCCAAATTGGAAGCCCTGGAAAAAAACAAATAAAATCCGTTGTTTTTTTAAGGGTTGTTTTTCTCATGCCCTCAAAACCTTTTGGCGGCGAACACGCTTGGACAGTGGAAAATTCGGCAAATAAAACGGCAATTTCATGCAGGGCATAATAAGACACAAAAAAACTCCTCAATAAATTTAACCATGCTCTTTGCAGGAATCCTTTTCAGGCACAAAAACAAGTTTTTTATCAAGGAGTTTAAAGTTTTTTACTATTTTTGAATATTAAAAGGCAATGAAAGCGGTATCGTGACATTTGCATCTTTTTGTTTCAACTCTTTCATCAAATACAATTCACGGGCCAATCCGTCATCCATATCACGAATGCCGTAATAATTGCCTTTGTAACCCGATACCGTTACGTCTGAACTTCTGTACACACATAACCATTTATCCAGCAAACATAAAAAATGAAACGAATCAACTGCATATTGTGGGGCGACAATGATATCGGCCCCCGAACGGTTCATCGCATTATAAACGGCGCCGCGGACGCTTTCGTCATGAGCCGTTGAAATCCCTTCGGGCACTTGCATATTGACCCCGAATGATTCCCGATCCGGCGAAACCAGCGGGATGCCGAACAAAGTTTTCGTGCTAGCCGCCCCTTGAATCCGCCCGCCGACCGCCACGC
>DLOI01000080.1:0-5051 GCA_002477185.1 Alphaproteobacteria bacterium UBA7488
AGCGACGTTGAAAGTTGGCTCAAAGTTTAATCGGCGGTTGGAAACCGGCGCGGATTTCTTTTTGGGCTTGTTCGGTTGTGGCATGGTAATCGGACGGGTAGGGCGTTACCGGTTCGATTTCAAACACGTCCGCCCCCGTCAAATCGCGGAGTTGATTTGCAATCGTGCGTGTGTTGCCGGAATGCGAAAAATAAACGACCAACACTTTTTTGCCGTTAAAATTTTCTAAAACAATTTGGTTTGCGTTTTGAGCCACGGCTTGTGATGCGCCCGTTTGAATGCCGAGCGTTAACAACACCGCGGCGGCTGTTTTTAAAATGCCTTTTTTCATAATTTCCTCCTTTTTATCCTTTTATATGCGGCTTTATTATGCGCTTTGCCCACCTGTTTGCCGCGTCGCGTTGATTATTTATATTGGTCGTTTGTAACCGGTTCCAACCATGTTACGGTGTTGTTCGGCACGTTCGTTTCAACCGATATGTGCGAAAACCAACTGTCGGGTGCTGCGCCATGCCAATGTTCCACGTCGGGAGCAATGCGTACGACATCGCCTTTGTTTAAAATGCGGATATCGCCGCCGCGTTCTTGATAACGGCCCGTACCGCCCGTGACAAGCAAAATTTGCCCGCCCGAATGTTTGTGCCAATTGGTCCGCGCGCCCGGTTCGAATGTGACGTTGCCGATGGGTGCGTTAAAAACGGTGTCATTCGCGCTGAGCCTTGTCAAATATGTTTGCCCCGTAAAATATTTCCCGTACGGGTTTTTATCCCCTTGAGGGAAAATGGTGTCAATTTCACTTTTTTTATATGTTGCCGTGTCCGTGTTATTGTATGTTTCCGTGCTTGTGTCCATGCTTTGTGCCTTTCCTTGAAAACTGACTAAAAAACATCCCGCTAAAATGAGTGCCAATATTTTTTTCATTTTTGTTTGCCCTTTTTGATTTTATTTAAAACTTCGGTTGCCGCCGCCGCTTGGGATGTGCCGACGTCCTGTTTGACAAGGGTGATAATTTGCGTAATTTCAGCCTCGCTTAACCCCGTGTTCATGCCGATTTGAATGTGTGAGCCCAGTTGGCTTTGCACGCCCGTCATCGCGGATAAAGCGGCGATGGTTGCCACTTCGCGGTCTTGGTAACTTAATACGCCGCGCCCGAAAATATCGGCAAACAAATGCTCTTTTAAAAACGCATCAATGGCTGGGGCAAAATCCATGATGCCGCCCGCAACCGGGCGTCCCGTCAAATTAATTTGCATCGTGTTGCCATAGGCGAATTTGTCCGTCCCTTGCGGCAATTCTTTGCCCGCTTCGCCCATTTTATCGGTGATGCCACGTGCTTGGCGTTCTTTTAAAACGTTTTGGAAAGCCCCCAAACCGTTTAAAGAGCGCGGAAAACCAGCATAGGCATACATTTGCACCAATACTTCCTTAATTTCATTGACGCTCAACCCCGCATCCAACCCGTTATTTACGGCTTCGTTTAATTTCGGCATGTCGCCCGTGGCCGTCAAAGCGGCGATTTGTGCTATGCTTTGTTGGCGCGGCGTTAATATATCCGTTTCATTCATCGTGTTTGCTCCCGTTTTTAATATATAGGCGTTTGATAAGAAAATGCCCATCATCAGTACGCCCAAAGTTTTTAAAAAATTCTTTTTCATTTGCGCTCCTTTTTATTCTTTGTGTATGACTTTTCTTGAAAAAATTTTAAAGCCCCGCTTACAAAAAAAATGCCAAAGCGTTTAATCCCACGCCAACAAATCCCACCATTTTTGCGTCGGCGTTTCCCCCGGCACGATTTTTTCGCCCATAACGGGTGTCATGATTTGAATGGGTGTGCCTTGCGCTTCTTTGATAACCAAATCAACCGATTCGTGCCACGGATGCAGGGCCAAATCAAACACGCCCCAATGAATGGGCAGCACAAGCGTTGTTTTTAAATCCTGTGCGGCTTTGATAACTTCACGCGGGAACAAGTGAATATCGGGCCATCCGGGATTCCAAGCGTCGATTTCAAGTGCCGCAAAATCAAAGGGCCCGTATATTTGGCCGATATGTTTGAAATGCTTGCCGTATCCCGTGTCGCCGCCCCAAAAAATGTTGCGCCCGTCCGATTTAATCGCGTATGAATTCCATAGGGTTTTATGCCTGTCCAAAAAGCTGCGTACCGAATAATGTTTGCCTGCCAACCCCGTAATGGATAAGCCGTTATCTTCAAACGTTTCATCCCACCCGATTTCGGTAATGTTTTGAGGTGCGATGCCCCATCCTTTTAATGCCGCTTTAAGGCCGAGCGGTACAATAAAGCGGGCATTTTTAAGCGCTTGCAGCGTCTTTTTTTCCATATGATCATAATGGTTATGCGTTAAAACGACGTAATCGATGGGTGGCAAATCATCGCGTGCAATCGGCGCTTTGCCATACCGCGGTACAATGAACGGCAGTGGGCCGGCATTGTCAAAAACGGGGTCGAAAATGAATCGTTTGCCGTTTAAATCCATAATTGCGGACGAATGGCCGAGCCAATAAAGCGCAAAGTTATCGGGCATTTTGGGAAAACTGTCCTTTGCCAATTCGATTTTCGGCAATTCAAATCGCGGCGCATAAGGGGATTTTTTAAGGAATTTAAAAACGCTTAAAGTGCCGCCTTGTACCTTATCAAAATGATAAGTAATGGGTTCGGGGCTTTTAAATTGCCCGTTTTCGAAATAGGGCAATTGTTGATAGGTTGCCAAGTCTTGTTTGCTTGGCGTATCGCCAAAAATGCTTTGTAAGTACACGAAACCGCAAATGGCCGCCGCCAATGCCAAAAGGGTTAAATAAATAAACACTTTTATGAATCTCCTTAAGATTTTTTTCATCTCTTTTTCCCGCTTGTTTTTTATATAGTAACTCTTCTATGGAAATCCTAGCACTTAGAGTTAGCTCGAAGTCAAGAATTTTTTTCAAAATGAATTGATAATTTGCTTAAAGTGTTGTATGATAGGAAAAAAGAGGATGAAAAATGATGAAAAAGAAATATTACACAATTGCCCAAATGGCACAAATTTGCAATTTAACGCCGCATACAATTCGTTATTATGACAAAGAAGGATTATTGCCTTTCATCGACCGCACTCCGTCGGGCACGCGTCATTTTAAAGAAGAAGATGTCGAAGCCTTTGTCATTATTAATTGTTTAAAGGAAACGGGACTTGGCATTAAAGAAATCAAAACGTTTATGGATTGGTGCCGCCAAGGCGATGCAACGATTGATAAACGTTTAAATTTGTTTTTGGAACAAAAAAAGAAGGTGCAGGTTCAACTGAAAGAACTTAAAAAACACCTCAAAAAAATTGATTATAAAATTTGGTATTATCAAACGGCCAAGGACGCCGGCACGTTGGCTGTACACGATAAAAATAAATGTGTGGCAACGCTTAAAAATCAAAACGCTGGGAAAGTCAAGCTTAAATAATGTTACCTTTACCCATGGGCGCTTGCTTATCCGAATAAATTTTTTTGACGTATAAAATTTGATTGAACTGCGCGTTCAATAATTTTATCAGTTGGTTTAATGAAATCGCATAAAATCGGCGATAAGGGGTTGAAGGTGGCTACTTTTTTACGAATCGATTTCGTGCTGTGGTTGGCGTAACAATAGGCGCATCCGTTTAAACAGGTGTTATAAGTTCCGATGTCAATGCTGGAGGTGCAATAACACGTATCGCGTTGGTTTTTGTCTTTTTTCAAGTTTAGTTGCATACCGGTTAATTTTTCAATCAACGCGCCGTCAATGCATACGGATGGATTTAAGCCCGTTTGTTTCAAATCCACGTTTCCGCACGCACCGATTGTCATGCCATTATCAACAGCCGTTTTTTTGAAAGCGGTAGCCAGCGTTTGTTGTTCTTTTAAGGTGCCTTCGCGCACGCCCAATTTTTTCATATTGTATTCGATTTTGGCGTACATATCCAAAAAGCTTAAATGGCACCTGTATGTTGCCCCTTTTAATTCGTGCGCTAACTTTTCAAATGCTTGGATGTGAAAATCCGGCGTATATTTTTCATTTAACAAAAGAGGGCTGTATCGCCAAACCATTTTATCCGCGCCGATGGTGTCGGACAATTTTTTGAACGTATCGATTAATTTTTCCTTGGGCGGCAAATTAGATTCGATGTCCTCATCATACGGGTTAATCGTGAATTGGATGTAATAGGGGTATGGTTCTAAATCTTTTAAATGCGCCAACATCGGTTCGGGATTTTTGCTCCAAAAAACGATAAAATCAAGTGTGTTTTCATTTAAGGCGATACGGCTGACCTGTGCCGGATTCATCGGGTTGCGCACGAAAACATAGCCGTCTTTTAAACGGTTTAAAAACCAATCGAAATAAAACCTGGGGATGTCGGTGCGGCGGCTGACGCTTAAAATCATGAAAACTCCTTTTGTTTGTAAAGGGTATTTCGGCAGATAGGGGACATTATTTAATAATAGGTTATTATTTTTAAAAACAAAAGGTTTTTTTGGGTAGAACGCATCAAATAAAAAATGAGTATGCACTATTAAATTGAATCGGTTTTTTATCCATGCGAATCCGTGCGTTAAACCTTAAAGAAATACACGATAGCGCCAAAGAATAAGACAATCAGCAAAATTTTTATCAAAAGCGACCCCATTTTAATCAGAAAATAAGAGGCAATAAACATAATAATACCCGATGTTATCAACTGTTCGGAACTTAAGTTCGGCGTCATAACGGACAGCCCCAAAACGCCTATTGCACACAACAACAAACTGCTTAAAACAACAATCAATTCTTTTTTTAAAAATTTCATTAAGCGATTCTCTTTTTTTAAGTTTATGTTTTATTGAATATAAAATTTTTTTTGTTAAATTGCACGTTTTTTGGCGCAAAAAACAAGGTGTTTGAAAGGTTTTTTATTTTTTTTAAATATATTAAATTTAATACTTGACAATTTTAATATATATCAATTATGCTATATATAGACAGCTTAAAGGCCGATTGTTTTTTGGATGGACGAAAAAAACGAAATGGTTCCGAGCACAAATAATCG
>DLOI01000080.1:5057-5182 GCA_002477185.1 Alphaproteobacteria bacterium UBA7488
AAACATGAATAAAGACAATACACCGAAAAAAATTACACCCGCAACTTTCGCTCAAGCCGCGGAAATCAAAAAAATTGTGGAACAAGTAGATGCGTCAAAGAAGAAGAATCCGAAGGATTTATCGT
>DLOI01000077.1:0-134 GCA_002477185.1 Alphaproteobacteria bacterium UBA7488
GTAATGACCGTCGCAAAGCCGAACGAGCTAAAAAGGATTTATAAGGAACCTATAACCCTTCTCGCACACCACTCAAGTAGTTATTTCTACGTGAGGATATGCGAGAAGAGCTCTATCTTCTCTTCTAAATCCTT
>DLOI01000077.1:230-388 GCA_002477185.1 Alphaproteobacteria bacterium UBA7488
TGCGACGGTCATTACTATCCAAAATCTCTTGATTCTTACCGCATTAAATGTCTTTTTTTACATTTCAAAAAATTATGTGGCCATACGCCACACTAAGTAAGTAGTTGTTTATATATGAAGGTATACAAGAAGAGCGCTATCTTCTCTTCTAAATCCTT
>DLOI01000077.1:430-4008 GCA_002477185.1 Alphaproteobacteria bacterium UBA7488
GCCCTGAATTAAACGGCATAATTCTCTTACCCAAATTTTTTAGCTTAATATGACGATTGCTTACTTATAGCCTTTTTGATGGTTTATCTGGTTATGCGCCGATAATACTTCAGGGGTGAGGATATAATATAACTTCCATGGTGCAAAACCTTTTAGCGAGGCGCATGTGATAAATTTTACCATATTGCCTAAAAATAATCTTGACACGGCATATAAGTTGTGTTAACATCATTTTGCCGATAAATGTCGGCAGAGTCTGAAAAACTCTTAGAAACATTATGCCGTTTAATTCAGGGCGGATGGTGTCGACACGATAATGGGCAAGAATGAATATAGCCACATTCGAACCTACGTGTGGAAAATACTTGCAGCGGTTGCTGTAGTGATTTCCAATAGTATCTGCAAGGATATAATAAGGCACACTCTGGTTTCTACAGTTTTTCAGCTCCGCCCACCTCTCAAATAAAGGGGTGGTTTTTTTTTAGAAGTTTCGTGAAAATATTTTTTAAAAATCGATCAGTTAACTTTGCGTCCCCATCTTACAATTTTTTGTTAAAAATTAGGTAAAACGGCAAATTAAAAAAATTTTAAGAAAATATGATGCATTATAAACAAGAGATGTGTGTAAATAACTCGGTTGTTTTCTGCCATAGCCGCCTTAAAAGACAGTTGGAATGATGGCAGATTACAAAATTTTATATGCTGATTTGTATATATCGGACGGTTAAAAATGGACGATGCCCTGTGTCTTATATTTCACCATAAAATGCCGATGCTTTCGCAGGCAGCGTCGTTCGCATTTTTCGACCATAACGCAGATTTGCCCGTGTGCCCTTGCGATATGGGCTCAGTTTCGTGCGAAATTTCAATTTTTTGGCAAGTGCTGAACATACGTCCATACCGCTGAAAAAAATGTGGGTGGTGACAAAAAAGGGAAAAACTATAATAATTCTGATACAAAATAGGATTAACCACATGTTTGCACTGTCATTCTTGTCTACCTGTTTGTTCTTGCCCGTACATAGCCCATAAAAAAACAGTTCCGTTTATTTTTTTTAAAGTGCCTTAACGCCCTATTGATGTTGAAAACAAAGTTCAAAGTGCTTATAAAACAGTTGTTTTTTTTAAGTGGAAAAGCTATAATAATACATCATGTGTTTCGGGTTTTTGCCCGTTCAAATCAAAATCGGAAGATTAAAAATGCATAGTTGGTCGAACGCTTTAACAGCCTACGGTAAACCGAAAATATTTATATTTTTGTTTTTGGGGTTTTCGTGCGGGTTGCCTTATAATTTATTAGGCTACAGTTTATCGTTGTGGTTAAAAGATACAGGATTCGCTTTGTCGGTTGTCGGGTTGTTCAGTTTGGTATTTATTCCGTACAGTTTAAAATTTTTATGGGCACCGTTTGTCGATCGAATCCGCTTGCCGTATTTATCACAAAAACTCGGGCAAACCCTTCGCCGAGTTCTTCTTTCNNGTGTTCAGCATTTTTGCGCTTGCCAGCTTCCCGCCCGATAAAAATACCTGGACGATTTCTTGGGAATTTATTGATGCCAAAACGGGTTTGATGCAAACGGCATCTGTTCCGGTGCAAACATATTTGTTCGCGTTATTGACGGCATTTTTTGCTTGTTCGCAAGATATTGTTGTCGATGCACTGAGGATTGACACTTTAGCGAAAGAAGAACTCGGCGAAGGGGCGGGGGCTTACCAGTTCGGTTATCGTATGGGGTTGTTGTTGTCGGGAGCGGGCGTTGTCGCATTGTCGGCGTATATTTCTTGGAGTTTAGCTTATTTTTTAATCGGCTGTTTTGTGATAACGGGATTTATCAGCATTTTTTTCGTGCGCGAATTCGACGCTTTGCCGCCGCAAAAATCGGCACATTTGTTGCACGATATGATTATCACGCCGTTTGCCGATTTTATGAAAAAAAACGGATGGTTTTTAATATTGATTTTTATCGTCTTGTATAAATTATGCAACGCCGTTTTGGGACGTATGGCATTGCCGTTTTATGATGATATCGGTTTTTCAAAAGAACAAATTGCCCTTGTATCGGGCGCTTTCGGTCCTTGGATTACCATGGCGGGCATTCCTATCGGGGGTATGTTGGTTATGCGTTATGGTATTTTAAAATCCTTATTCGGATTGGGATTCGTTGAAATTTTTACGTCGTTGGCATTTGCCGGATTGGCGTTGCTCGGCGCCAATATGCCGGCCTTTTTTTGCGTTATTGTTTTTGATAATATCGTTGGCGGCATGGGTGGCGCTGTATTTGTGGCTTATTTGTCGTCTTTGTGTTCGCGGGCATATTCGGCGACACAGTATGCATTGTTGACCAGTTTAATGGCGGTGGCAAGTTCCGTTGTCTGTTCGTACAGCGGGTTTTGGGCTGAGGATATGGGATGGCCCATGTTTTTTGTTTTCACCGGATTGATGATGATTCCGGCGTTGTGTTTATTGTGGTATTTAATGCACCGTGAAAAAAAATAAAGGAGGTTATGTATGAAAACCAAATTTAATCCCGAAACATTGGAAGGTATTTCTTATGTTTTGTACATTCATCCCGATACCGGTAAAAAAGGTGTTTCTTCTTGGCCGGCTGACGGGGAAAAAACACATCAGTGGTTTTTGAATAAATATCCCAATGTAACGGTTTTGTCTATGGGAGTAATGGATTATAATGCCCAAGAGAATGTTTGGTTGCCTTTTTTTGAAAGCGGGTGTGACAGAACTCGTAGCGAAGATGAACGGTTATCAGACATGGGTTTTGTGGCCGAGGTGTTAAGTCGACGTTATGCTGATGATACGGAACTGACATCATGTTTGGGTCAGGTATTTGAAAAAAAGATTGCTTCTTATAAAAAGAGGCTTATTGAACGCAATCTGCCCTCTGATATTATCAACCAAAAAATTATGGCAGAACGTCAGTACTTTAAGTAGATTTTAGTACCTTCAACGTTTATACGAGCCTTGAATATTGTAAGATATGGCGGTTTTTCCGTCTTGCATTGTTGCAGGGGTAAAGAATAATTTATATACCTGAAACAATCTTGTTTATGTCAATCGCGAGAATTTTTTTCATTTTTGATGGAACACAGCCGGCGCTGTTTTTCCTTCAAAAAATCATTCGACAGCCAACCGACTTTGTTGTTATTTTCAATCATTTGCCCGACTAATTCGCATGTGGGATTTTGATCGCCATTCCATGTGATGCCATACTTTTTCAAAAATTCTTTCGAAATTATACGCCGTGTTGTCGCTTGTGCACGATAGTATTTGCGCCCGTTTTCCATATGCATGCGGTATAACAAGATTGTGACCGGTTGGCGCGCCCNNCCTGCGAAAACGATTTGTCTGAATAAATCATAATCTACTGACGAGATTAATTTTTCATTATATCGTATAGCGTGTTTTACCAAAAAATCACGGCGCATAATTGTTTCGGGATGCCCCATCATGTTGTTAAAATGCATCATAAAAAGGATTTCTTGTTCGTCCGTCGAACGCATCCATATAACACCCGAATCCAATTCTTGTTTCCAAGAGCTGGCCGCCGCAATATCCGGATTTT
>DLOI01000077.1:4076-4269 GCA_002477185.1 Alphaproteobacteria bacterium UBA7488
GCTATTTTATTACCTTGGTTGCGTGCAAATGAAATGCCGCGATTTTCGGTATTGTTAATAATTTTGATGCGTTTGTCTTTGTTGCGGTAAGCGTTTAACAATTTCATTGTATTGTCTGTTGAACCGTTTTCAATGATAATAAGTTCAAAATTTTCATAAGTTTGGTTTAAAATCGATTCAATGGATGCGGGGC
>DLOI01000077.1:4337-8901 GCA_002477185.1 Alphaproteobacteria bacterium UBA7488
CAATTAGATAGCCGGCCGTGAACATGGCGAAAAATATAAACATGAGGAAGGATTTTTTCATCGGGTTTCCTCACAAAGTTCGATTTGTTTTTGTTTTAAAAAATCATCATTTAACAAACCGGCGACGTTATTGGCCGCCATNNGCCATACGGCTTACAACATCGCATGTGGGGTCAGTTGCGCCCGACCAATCAATGCCGTAGCGGCTTAAAAATTCTTTAGATACGCGTGCGCGGTTGGCCGATTGTTGAACGTAATAAGCATATGGGTTTTCGTTATGATAACGCACAGCTAAAACGACGTCGTTGGTTCGTATGATTTTGCCGCCGGCAAAAATAATTTGTTTGAAAAAATCGTAATCTTCCGAAGCGGCATAATTCATTTTGTAATGAATATTGTTACGTGTTAAAAAGGAACGCCGTATCATTGTTTGGGGATTACCGATTGTGTTATCAAAATGCATGGTAAAAATAATTTCTTGCGGATCGGTGGTGCGCCACCACACATTGTTTGTTGCCACATTTTTCGTTAAGCCGATGACAACCGCAACATCGGGGCTTTTTTCCAAAAAGGCCACTTGCTTTTCAAGGCGGGTAGGTGTCGATACGTCATCGGAATCCATAATGGCAATGTACTTACCGCGGGCAGAATTTAACCCGCGTTCACGCGAATAAGCAATCCCTTTGTTTTGTGCATTGCGAAAAACGCGGATACGTTTGTCTTTATCGGCATATTGTTTTAACAGATGCATTGTGTTATCCGTCGACCCGTCGTCCACAATGATAAATTCGAAATCTTTATATGTTTGCGCCAAAATCGATTCAATGGCGCGCGGCAACAACTCTTCACGGTTGTAAGTCGGCATAATGACCGACACGGTCGGTTTGGAAAGGTAGACGCCCGCGTTGAATGACACAATCAAAACTCCGATATAAAAACAAATTTCAAAAATTTTTTTCATTTATTTTAAAATAACCTTATCATCCGGTTTTCCCATATTGAGAACGCGCAGTGCCGATTCTTCAAGTTGGTCCAAATCCAACGAATTAGGTGACAACGAACGCACTTTTTTGCGCAATAAATCTTTTTCATTTGCCGTCTCTTGTGCAATTTGAGTCGCAAGGGCGATTTCGGTTTTAAGTTGTTCCATCCGCCTAAGCCCTCGCGCCCCTTGGACAGCGTGATAAGAAAAATAAATCGTTATTAACAGGCATATGGCCATAATAACATACGAACGCGGTTGTGTGGGCAATTTCATTTTAAGCATCCTTTGACGATGTATTCGCCTCATTTTTCATATCTGACAATTCGGGGTGTGCAGCCTTATCCGAAATGTGTTCACCGTGGTTTTCGCCGCGGACGGGTGCTTTGATATCGGGTTCGGTTTTATCAGAACTCAAAGCCCCCTCATCTTCATCCGGGGATAACGTATCCACCTTCATAGCGGGCGTTGAGGTATCCTCTGTAGCCGGTATTATAGCCTTTTCATCGGCACGAACAGGCACATTGGCGGGCACATTATCTTCCGGATCGGAAACTGTGTCGGGTCGGAGGTCGTCGATCGGAATCGAGCGTTCTTTTTTGCTTTCTTTCATATCGGGCACATAAAGCGTCGATTTGTTGCGGCCGGTTGTTTTTGATGCATACAGCGCCGTATCGGCTTCCTTAATTTGTGCATTGATAGAGGCATGTTGGGGCGATGACAGCCCCAAAGAAATTGTAACGGAAATAGTATGTTCCCCCGCCTTTATTTGTGCATTTTCAACGCCCATGCGGATGCGTTCGGCGACGCGCCACGCTTCGGTGGGGGTTGTGTGGGGNNGCTCGATTCCGATCGACGACCTAAGAAGATGACAAATTCTTCGCCGCCAAAACGCGCCAAAATATCCGAAATGCGCAACGATGATTTTAAAACTAATGCAATATGTTTTAAAACCTCATCTCCGGCGTCATGCCCATAAGTGTCATTGACCTTTTTAAAATGGTCAATGTCAATCATAACCATGCAAAATGATGTGCCGTGACGGGTGGCCAAATCCAATTGCGTTTTAACCATTGTTTCGAATTGGCGTCGGTTAAACAAGCCCGTCAGCGGGTCGGTAGAAGCTTGAGTAAAAAGGGCTTCTTCTTTTTGTTTTTTGGCGGTGGTATCTTTAAAAGTGGTATACAGTGCCAATTCACCGTCCAAATCAATAATGCGCGTGGATAAATCCAACCAAAATGCTTGGTTGGTGGATGGTTTTTTCAATTGGACTTCAAACGAATGAATCACGGTTTCGCGTTTGATGCGCGCAAGCAATTCCAAACGTTTAGCAGGGTCTACGAAATAATTTGAAAATTTAAAGTTATTGATTTCGTTATCTTCGATATCAAATAATTTTTGGGCAACCGGGTTAATGTGAATAATGCTGTCATCCACCAGGCGCGTTAACAAAACGGGGAAAGGGGATGAATCCAAAATTAAATCGCGGCGCGCTTTTTCGGCCGTCAAATTATGTTCCAACGTTTGCGAATAAACATCCAAAATGCTGATTTGCGTAATCAATGATAAAATCAAAACAACGATATAAATGGCGCTTTGGTAAATCCAAGATTGTACCCCGAATCCCAATATTGTTTGCAGATAATAAAAACCCAGCAAAATAAACCCGAATCCGACCGGGCGCAAAGCATAGATATGGCGGTTGGTTTTCAGCATAATTAACGNNCAAGCCGACGATTAAAAACGTGGCGGAAATATAAATGTTGGGCAAGTAAATAAGCAGCCCCGAAATTTTATCGGAAAATTGAACGGCCAATGCGCCGCCGGCCAATAAAAATGTACAGGCAACGGCAAAATATGTACCTGTGAACAACAGGCGTGAAGCTTGCAAGGTGCTGGTAAAAAAGAATGCCGATGCAATGCAAATGAAAATTAAATTAATCCAAATGTAAACGGGTTCGCTTAAAACCAATTGCGGACTGTGTAAAACAAGCAGGCTGAGCACGATTAAAACGATATCTTTAACAGCGATTGTCCAAAAAGCACAGCTTAAGGATAAGAGCCCTTCTTTAATCGTGCTGCGCCGATAAAATAAGCTGATGGTGATGGCCAACAACACCGAACCGACTAACTCGACACCATATCGTTCGAATATTTGCAATAAAAAATCCAGTTGTCCCATAATTTGTCCTTAAAATTAAAATGTTATGCGTTTAACTTTCATCTTAGAGTAAAAAAAATCAAAAGTGAAGAAAAAATTTAAGGGTTAAGTGTTGCAAAATACGATTGTATGAACTATATAAAGCGTAATCAAAAGGCATGTTTTTGATTTTAATACATTAAATTTTGGTGTATACTAAAGTATTACTTATTGAATGTATTGAAATTTTGTGTTTTTTATGTGTTGCCTGTCAAAATAAGATGAAAAAAGGAAACATCGGGTTTATAAAATACGGCATGTTTAAAAAGTAATTGCTAACTAATAAAGGAGAAAAAAAGATATGAGTAAAATTTTGGGAATTGACTTGGGTACGACCAACTCATGTATGGCCATTATGGATGGCAAAGACGGCAAGGTTTTGGAAAACCGCGAAGGTGCCAGAACGACGCCGTCCATGGTCGCTTTTACGACGAAAGACGAACGGTTGGTGGGTACGCCGGCTAAACGCCAGGCTGTGACAAATCCGGAAGGGACTTTGTTTGCGATTAAACGCCTTATCGGTCGTCGTTTTAATGATAAAATGGTTGAACGCGACAAAGAATTGGTGCCTTATCATATTGTCAGCGGCGAAAACGGTGACGCTTGGGTTGAAGTGCATGGGAAAAAATATGCGCCGGCTCAAATTTCCGCTTTCGTGTTGCAAAAATTAAAAGAAGATGCCGAAAGCTATTTGGGCGAAAAAATTACCGAAGCCATTATCACGGTGCCGGCATACTTTGATGACGCCCAACGCCAAGCTACGCGCGATGCCGGTAAAATCGCCGGTTTGGAAGTAATGCGTATTATTAACGAACCGACGGCGGCGGCGTTGGCCTATGGCATGGATCAAAAAAAATCGGGTATGATTGCCGTTTACGATTTGGGCGGCGGTACGTTTGACGTATCCATTTTGGAAATCGGCGACGGCGTGTTCGAAGTGAAATCCACGAACGGCGATACGTTCTTGGGCGGGGAAGATTTCGATGCCCGCGTGATGGATTATTTAGCCGATGAATTTAAAAAAGAACAAGGCATTGATTTGCGTCAAGACCGCATGGCTTTGCAACGGTTGAAAGAAGCGGCTGAAAAAGCGAAAATCGAATTGTCGTCTGCCACGTCGACGGATGTCAATTTGCCGTTTATCACGGCCGATGCGTCGGGTCCAAAACATTTGAACATCACATTGACACGTGCCAAATTGGAATTGTTGGTTGAAGATTTATTGCAACGGACCAAAGGCCCGATGGAAAAAGCTTTGAAAGATGCCGGCGTTTCCACATCTCAAATTGATGAAGTAATTTTGGTCGGCGGTATGACTCGTATGCCGAAAGTTCAAGAAATCGTTAAAAATTTCTTCGGCAAAGAACCGCATAAAGGCGTGA
>DLOI01000077.1:8933-9583 GCA_002477185.1 Alphaproteobacteria bacterium UBA7488
GTGCTGAAAGGCGATGTGAAAGACGTCTTGTTGCTTGACGTAACGCCGTTATCCTTAGGCATTGAAACATTGGGCGGCGTGTTTACGCGTTTGATTGACCGCAATACGACAATTCCGACGAAAAAATCGCAAGTTTTCTCGACGGCCGAAGACGGACAAACGGCCGTGACCATCCGCGTATTCCAAGGCGAACGCGAAATGGCACGCGACAATAAATTGCTCGGCCAATTTGATTTGGTCGGTATTCCGCCGGCGCCGCGCGGCATGCCGCAAATCGAAGTGTCCTTTGATATTGACGCTAACGGTATCGTGAACGTGTCGGCCAAAGACAAAGCGACAAACAAAGAACAAACGATTCGCATTCAAGCATCGGGCGGTTTGAAAGATGAAGACATCGATAAAATGGTCACATCGCTTCACCCATCTTCATTGAAGCTTGCACCAAAGCATCCGTCTTAGCCTTAATTTGTTCGGCGTCATTGGAATCCAACGACCCCTTCAAATCGGACAGAGCCGCTTCAATGGCGTCTTTATCCGCTTGGCCGATTTTATCGCCGTTTTCTTTCAAAGATTTTTCGGTTGTGTGAATCAATGCATCGGCATGGTTGCGCGCTTCAACGGCCGCTTTGAGTTTTTTATCTTCTTCGGCG
>DLOI01000021.1:0-1019 GCA_002477185.1 Alphaproteobacteria bacterium UBA7488
AATTGTCTGTTATGGCTCAGACGGGATATGCATCCGACCCCGATAATTGGAACGGCATAACGGACGAGGTATTCGAGGAGTTGGGGATGGAACGTTACGGCTATGATACAGTGCATGGTAGAGCAGCAGGTGCATATGAAACAACTTTTAATATAGGATATGAAGGTGATGTTTGGGTTGGATCGGGCACTCCCGGTATTCAAAATGCTTTAAAATCCATTACGGGATTAGAAGGATCAGGTGCTTTGCCCGTTATTATCGTTGAATAGTTGTTNNAACCTTTTTAAGGCAACAAAGAAGAAGAGCCTTTAAAAGAACGGCTCAGATGGAAATATTATCAAAGTGTTATGTTGTGGCATATCATAACCAAATAGGAACAACGGCGATGGATTGTTTTTCAGTCAAACGGTTAGCCTCATCACTTAGGAGAAAGGTTAAACGGTTTATCAATCAATGATTTCGTTCGCGTAAACGCCGTAAAAATTGGATTTACGTGTCCAACCTTTTGCTTTGTCGAAATCCAATTGGCAAAAGTCGGATTTTTTGGGGCACTTTAAAATTTTGCCGATTGTTCCTTTACCCGCGATTGCCACAACTTTTGATGTGTCATTGGGTTTGTGAGTCAACGTCGTGTCCTCTAAAATAAGTCCATACCGTGCCGAAGACAATTGTGTGCGGTGAATCCAACCGGTTGTGCCGTCGATTTCTTTGACTTGGCGCCACAATTCATATTCATCAATAATTTCAACCGGAAAATGTTTTTCTTGGTAAACCCACTTAATTGGGTATTTTTCCCCGGGTCCCGTGCGCATGTTGACTTGATTATTGCGTATGGTGGCAAAGCGCGTGTCAAAATCATTATCCGCCGCGATACACATACCGCCTAAGCAGGTACAAATCAGGAGTGCGGCTAAATTAATCTTCATGTGTCGACCTCTGGCGGATGGAAACTTTCGGACGTTTAGGGGTGGAAACCAACGCCGCCGGCGAACTTGACAATTCGGCGTCTTGTTCGTCAA
>DLOI01000021.1:1089-6092 GCA_002477185.1 Alphaproteobacteria bacterium UBA7488
CATCTGAGCAATTAATGTGCCGCGTTTTAAAACAAATTGTTTTGTACTTTCATTTTGCAATAAAACAAAAATGGGTGCGCGCGAAGCCGGATGGATAAGGTGCGGGGCATCCAAAACAACAACGCCGTGGTGCAAAGCCAACTCGGCATTGCTGACGATTTGGCCGCATAGTCCATCGGGTAACGCTATCGCAAAACCGACCGGCACATGAACACGTTCGCCCGGATTAATTTTAATCGGGTTGCCGACGGCTGCCATCAAATTAAGCGCAAAATGATGTTTTGACGTATACGACGGCAACGGGAAATCGACGCCGTCCGCTGTCCGTACAATATGAATTTGTGGCACCATTTTTTATTCCTTACCCTTTTTATTCCCAAATACATGCATTATTTTATAAAACCCATAGCGGGGGTCGTGTAAAAAACGACTGCCCATTTTATGTCCAAATTTACCCTTTTTTTGCCAAACCAAACCCAAACGGCAAATTTCATCTTTTATTTATAGTGCCAAAGCTTCGTTCAAATGTCAAGGAAGATTTTGGTATTGACATCAAAATATGTGTTCTTTACAATGCCATAAAAAAGGATGGATAAATGTTCAAAAAAATTGTGGTTATGTGTTTTACTTTGACTTGTTTGTGGCAAACGCCCTGCGAGGGTACTTTTGCATTAAGCCGCCCGTATGTATCTGCGGCTCAGCAACAAGCCTTGTTGAATGAAAACAGCATTTATTTTAACGGGTTGACTTACTATTTCAAATTCGGCGACGACCTTAAAAACGAATATTATTTGCAAGATGAAAATCGGTCGGGGTGGACGTCGTTGATGGGCGTTTATAAATTTGAAGGGCGCAAAAATGCTGCCGAAGCTGCCGATGTTTTGTATCAAGGTTTTTCAGAACAAGGGGTTCCGGTCCAAAAGGCCGTTCACAAAACCAATAAAGAAGCTGTCGTCACGTTTATGGTCAACAATAACGGCATTTTGGAGCTAAATATCTGGCGTCTTTACAAAGAGCCGGGAGATGCATATGTAACGGCGTTACAATTTGCCAAAGCGGTTAAAATGCCGCGCACCTTTGAGCAGGGCGAGCGATTGAAAAAAGACGGGACAGATTTAACGTATCAATTGCTCAGTGCGAAACGCGAAAAATTTATTGAATAAAAGTTTCTGTGCGCTATAAGGTATCAGGCGGCATTGGTTATTAAATTTTGGGGTAAAAAATAAGCCTATTTTTAAATTTTTTTGATAAAAAATAAAAAAAGCGAATCTTGTTAATAAATTAATTACTTTTTTGTGGTTACAATCAAAAAATCAAGGATATTCGGCGAGTCGCGTCGAGTTAGGTTTTATTCAATTCGCAACGGGCGGGACAAATGGTTGAAACAAATGTTATTTTAAAAGGGGATTGCATCGAAAAAATGCGTTCGTTGCCCGATGCTTGCGTGGACGTTATTTTTGCCGATCCGCCATATTTTATGCAATTGCGCAAGGATTTGCACCGACCGGACGCAACAAAGGTTGGTGCCGTCGACGATGATTGGGATAAATTTTCGGATTATAAAGCCTATGATGCATTTACGAACGATTGGTTGACTCAAGCACGCCGCGTGCTGAAAGATAACGGTACATTGTGGGTTATCGGGTCGTATCATAATATTTTCCGTGTCGGTGCGAAGGTGCAAGATTTGGGATTTTGGATTTTAAACGACATTATTTGGACGAAAACAAACCCTATGCCGAATTTTAAAGGCACGCGGTTTACCAACGCGCATGAAACGTTGATTTGGTGTGCGAAATCTATGGATGCCAAATATACGTTTAATTATGAAAGTATGAAAGTTTTCAACGAAGATTTGCAAATGCGGTCTGATTGGCATTTGCCGATTTGCAACGGCCCCGAACGCCTTAAAAACGAAGCGGGTAAAAAAGTGCATACGACGCAAAAGCCCGAAGCTTTGTTGTACCGTGTAATTTTGGCGTCTACGCATCCGGGGGATGTGATTTTGGATCCGTTTTTCGGCACGGGCACGACGGGCGCGGTGGCGAAAAAATTAGGGCGCAAATATATCGGCATAGAACGCGAAGAAGAATATATCAAATATGCGCAAAAACGTTTGGACGGTATTGAAGAAATTTTGGATGATGCGGTGTTGGAAGCGACTTGCAAAAAAGCCGAACCGCGTATTCCGTTCGGGTCGGTCATTGAACACGGCTTGTTAAAACCGGGTGCCAAATTATTTGACAGCAAACGTAAATATTGTGCAACCGTTAAGGCCGACGGATCGTTATACTTAGGTTCCGAAAAAGGTTCCATTCACCAAATGGGCGCGAAAGTGGCGGGATTGCCGTCTTGCAACGGATGGACATTTTGGCATTTTGAAAACAAAAAATCCGATGCTTTGTTGCCGTTGGACGAACTGCGCAAACAATTGAAAGACGAATTGTTTGTGGGTTGAATTTACCCAAATAATATTTGAACAAATAATGTTTGAAACCGTCTTTTATTGCCAAATCTGTGTGGAGGTGTGCCGAAAATGTTTAGTGACGGTGAAAATGTTTGGTTAGAATTGATAAAGTTATGTTGACTTTTGTCTAAAAAAATGATACTTGTTAAAATTATCTTGACTGTAATACAAGGAGTTGTCATGAAAAAATTATTAATTGCCTGTGCCTTTTTAACTTTAGTCGGCGCTTGTTCATCATCCGAACCTGAATACAATGACCCGTGGGTCGGCATTTCCGAAGAAGAAGTCATTACGCGCATGGGGTTGCCATCCAGAAGTTATGTTTCAAATGAAAAAAAATACTTGGTTTACGGCGCTCAAAGCGGCTGTCGTAGCGGTTGCGGCACATCCCAAGGTTTTACGCCGACCTATATCACGTCAAATGCCGGTTATACATTTCCTGTCGGCAGCAGTTTTAGAATGGGCGGTTGCGGCGGTGGTTGCGGCAGCGTAACGACGACTGTTAACGCATGCACGTTTGTTTTGTCGGGCGGCGCAGTCGAAGGTTACACAGGTTGTGGCTTTTAAGATTTTATAGGCCTACAAAAAGGCGTTTTTTGAAATCTTTTAAAGCAAATTTGTAATACTTTAACATGATGGAAATTCAAACCCTCCTAAAAATAAGGAGGGTTTTGCGCTAAAAAAATTATAAGCAACAGACAAAAATAAATCTTTAAAAAAATATTGACAAAATAAAAAATATGTATATATTATATATGAAAACGTTCAATTCGTTTGCAGCGGAAAAAGTAAAGGAGTTTTTAGGGATGCAAGAATCGGAAAATGTTTGGAGTGAGACTCAAAAGTTAACACACATAAGCGAAAATGAAAGCGGATATGTATTATCCAGAGGCGGATGGATGTTTTTCGCTTCTAAAAAATTAATGGGCAATGTGGTACCCAAGGTGGGGGATGAGGTGCAATTGTCCATGACAAAAGGTGCTTATATACGTGGTCTGAAACTTAACGGAAAAGAAATTTATTTTAAAACGGATAAACAAATTCAACAAGAACGTATTGATAAATTACAAAAAATAAAGGAAGAAACCCACGCCGCATTTATTGCTTATGAAAAACATGCAACAAGAGATTATAATTCATTACATAAATGTTTACGGGCAGAAATTGATGATTTACGTGCGCAAGGGCAAGAACAACGTGAACAATGGGAACCTGAAGTTATGTTTACGTTAACCGAAGCGATGAAAATTGCCAATACCCTTAAAACACCGGAAGCCGTTAAGGCATTTTGGAATGCAACGTATGAGAAAAAACAAGAATTGGTTCCAACATTATCAGATGACCATTTTGCCCACCATACGTTAGAACTTGCGTGCGCAAGTGCTTATCAAGTTGCCAAAGAACGTCAAAAGGAAGTATTTATAGCGCATGAATTATTAAACCGCAGCCGCGGATGAATGAATAATTGCGAAACAAGATGACTTTTTGAAGACATCAAATCTAACCCCTCCTTCAAATAAGGAGGGGTTTACTTATATCAAGTATTTTAGTACGTTGGTTTATCCATTCATACTTTTATGGTATCGGCTTTTGGCAAAAGGAATATAAATATATGAAGGCTGATTAAGGCCGTCAACTTTTAAAAATTGTTCTGTTCTTAATATTTTTAAGGAAGTGGCGTTTCAAAAGAACGGATGCCAGGCGGCATAAAAAAGTGTCGCTCATCAGCTATAAAAATCACAATTTTTGTTACAGATATGATATTGCCGTCTTTATAATTTTGTGGTATACTATTTTTTGTACAGTTATTGTATGAAAGGGGTTTGCCATGCCGACAAGAGAGGAACTGCGCCGAGATTATCAACGGAAAAAAGTGGTGCACAAAAGTGCGCTGATGTTTTTATATGCTTTAGGCATTGCAGGTGTTGGATTTGTTTTTAATAATGAATTGCAAGACGGTTTTGATAAAGTCCAAGCGTATGCCTCAAATATAGACTTTCAAAATCATACATCCAAAGGACCTGATGTAACGCAAACTTCTTCTTCGCCAACGACAACGGCAACAGTGACGGCAGCGGTTGCAGCGGACCAAAATTCTGCCCGGATTGCCACTTCTGTTCAAACGGATGTTGTGCAAACGCCGAAAGCTTCTGAAAATACATCGGATAAAATTCAAGTATCTGCAGCGGTTCAAAATAGTGCTCCTTCGCCAAATCAGAAATCCGCAATGCCTGTTCAAAATTCTGCTGAACTAACACCATCCGTTCACGGCTCTCAGACACTTGCAGCACTCGCTTCGTTGTCGGGCGAACGGCTGACATCTGAGTTGTCGCAATCGGGGCAACCGTCACACGAACAACAAGCACGTAACAATGCATCTTTGGGAGATTTGATGCCTCAAGACCAAACGGAAGGACGGCAACCGATACAAGAAAAAACGTTTTTAAATCCATCGGTTCATGATAAAACCGCGTTGGAACAAAGGGCTCGCGAGGGTATTTTATACAACCAAACAGCCGACGGGCAGCAAGGACAG
>DLOI01000021.1:6199-6888 GCA_002477185.1 Alphaproteobacteria bacterium UBA7488
AGCCGTCATGCCTAAGGCGGGGGTGGCCGGCCGTTTGGCGGAGTTACAGGAAAATAAAATAAATCATGATGAAAACAACTTAAAGCAATTCGAAAGTGTTAAGCGCACGATTCCTTGGCTCAGCATTAAATATGACACAGCCAACCGGTCTGTGCAGCCGGACGATGGCAATGTTGCATTATCCGATACCGGCCAAGTGGAACAATCGTCATTTGCGCATATGGATTTTGAAACCGTCAAAGGGTCTGTTAAAAAGGGCGCCTCTTTTTCAAGTATTGGGAACTCCTTTGCCGAAAGCGCATTAGAGGCGGGATTGGATAAAGAAAATATATCCTTTATTACAAGAGCGCTTGCGGGCGACGTGGAGTTGGGGGACATGAAGCCCGGCGATACGTTTGAAGTGGTCACAAGTGCGAACAATGGCCGAAATGCCGGGGAAGTCGTCTATGTCGCTTTGAGCGTTCACGGCAAGAAATATGAACGCTATGCTTGGACAGATGAAAACGGCGAAAGAAATTTGTATACGCCCGAAGGAATTCGACCGACCAAAGAAATCATGAAGTTCCCGGTGGAGTTTCATAAATACGTTTCATCCCCGTTCGGTATGCGCAAGCATCCGCGTTTAGGTGGCAGAAGAATGCATAAAGGTGTGGATTTGGCGTTGCCGACGGGAACGCCGATTAAGGCCG
>DLOI01000021.1:6928-7707 GCA_002477185.1 Alphaproteobacteria bacterium UBA7488
CAATTATGTGGAAATCAAACACAAGAACGGTTACACAACACGCTATGCACATTTGAGCAAATTTGAAAAAGGGCTTAAAAAAGGTGTCGAAGTATACGCCGGCCAAAATATCGCTAAAGGCGGCAATACGGGATTTACTAAAGATGGCCGCCGTATTTCTACAGGTTCTCACTTGCATTTTGAAGTCCGTATCAACGGAACGCCCGTTAATCCGTTACTTGACCATCGGTTGGAAGGGCCAAAAAAATTAGAACCCGCTAAAATGGGCGAATTTTTGGCGTTTGTCGATGCCGTTCATATGGATGCTGCAGATTTGCCGTCTCGTGGTTTCGGCCTTAAAAAAGCTTTGGCAAATGCCAAAGTGCCGTTGCCGATTACTGAGGACAATAATTTGTTGACGCATGCATCGTCAAATGATGTTCCTTCTTTTGTCAAATCTCCCGATAGGAAGGGATTATCAAAGGCTCTGAGTGGAAAAGTTCGGGTTCCGATGATTTCTTTTCCGATGAAAAATAAACGTGGGAATGGTTCGTAAGCGCGCGGTCGATTTTTAAAGGCAGCTTAAATGAAATAAAGGCAGCATAAATAAACGGTTTTGCGGTTATCTTTTTCAATATGTCTTGAAATCAACCTATATTGATATTTATTTTCTGTAAAAATATTCTATAATAGGGTAAGGTATTATTTTGAAAGAGAGTTCGGCGCATGCCCTTAATCAACCATGCGAAATAAAAAACTCCCGTAGTGGGAGTTTTTAATTGGAGCGGGTGAAGGGAATC
>DLOI01000021.1:7729-12570 GCA_002477185.1 Alphaproteobacteria bacterium UBA7488
ACCATTGAGCTACACCCGCATCAAAAATGACGGCGAACAGATGTCTTAAAAAACATTGTCTGTCAAATACATGTTTTTTATACACCCGTTCGGGTCAAAAATCAAATTATTTTTTCAAAAGCGGCATAAAATATGTTTACTCGTTTTATAAAATATATCCGTTGCCTGTAAAAATACCGTGCCGAATCGAAAAAATAAGGCGGGTTTTAACTATGGCTTGGGGTTTATTTAAATATGAATCGGCACCGCCCCGATTCGGCATGTCAAAGTTCTTATTTTATCGGAGGTTATTAAGAAGTTCGCCCTATTGGTGTATTTTACACCCATTTTTTATTAAAAATAACACAAAAATTTTGTCTAAATATTAACAAAAGTTAACATAAAAAATCTTTATTTATCAATATGTTAAAAAATATTTTTTAAAACGGTCAAAAAGGTATTGACGAATGAAGAAATCATCCACTATGTTTGTTTTAACAGCGAAACATAAACACAATATCTTGTAAAAATATTCGAAAGGAGTACTAAATGTTGGAGGTTGTCAAGGGCAATGAAAATATCATCCCCGCGATTGATTTGGGGCCGCTTACGCATGTGGTAAAGCGTAATGGGGAAAAGCATCCCTTCAACATTTCCAAGATTGCTGCCGCGATTGCGAAAGCGGGCGAAGCAACGGCCGAATTCGGGCAAGATGAAGCTTGGTTATTGACACGTCAGGTTGTTAAAGTTTTAAAACATAAATTTGCGCACGGGTATTTGCCGGCCATTGAACAAATCCAAGATGTCGTTGAACAAGTGTTGATTTCTTCAAACTATTATAAAACGGCGCGTTCTTATATTGTTTATCGTGAACAACGCGATAAAATGCGTAAGGATAAAAAGGCTGTCGTTGATGCGATTTCTTCGATTAACGAATATTTGGACCGTTCCGATTGGCGCGTGAATGCGAATGCAAACCAAGGGTATTCTATCGGCGGTTTGATTTTAAATATTTCGGGCAAATTGGTTGCCAATTATTGGCTCAGCCATGTATACACGCCCGAAATCGGCGAAGCGCATCGCGACGGGTCCTATCACATTCATGATTTGGATATGTTGGCCGGATATTGTGCCGGTTGGTCTTTGCGGACATTGTTGGAAGAAGGTTTCAACGGCGTTCCGAACAAAACCGAATCCAAACCGCCGAAGCATTTGTCGACCGCTTTTTCGCAAATGGTCAACTTTATGGGCACATTGCAAAACGAATGGGCGGGGGCTCAGGCGTTTTCATCGGCCGATACGTATTTGGCACCGTTTATCCGGTTGGACAATATGACGTATGACGAAGTTAAACAGAACATGCAAACGTTTATTTTTAACTTAAACGTGCCGTCACGTTGGGGCAGCCAAACGCCGTTTACGAATTTGACATTTGATTGGACCGCACCGGCGGATGTGAAAGACAAGCACCCGATTATCGGCGGTGTGATGCAAGAATTTACTTATGGCGATTTGCAAAAAGAAATGGACATGATTAACCGTGCCTTTTTGGAAGTCATGACCGAAGGCGATGCAAAGGGTCGTCCGTTCACATTCCCGATTCCAACGTATAACATAACCGATGCTTTCCCATGGGATTCCCCCAATACGGAATATTTGTTTGAAGTTGCCGCCAAATACGGTTTGCCGTACTTTGCGAACTATTGCAATTCTGACATGGATCCGTCCGATGTCCGATCAATGTGTTGCCGTTTGCGTTTGGATTTGACCGAACTTAAAAAACGTGGTGGCGGGTTGTTTGGTGCAGCCGAACAAACGGGCTCTATCGGGGTTGTAACGATTAATTGCGCACGGTTGGGGTATTTGTATAAAGGCAATGAAGAAGAATTGTATGCCCGTTTAGACCAATTGATGGATTTGGCCAAAACGTCATTGGAAATCAAACGCAAAACGATTGCGATGCATATGGAACGCGGATTGTATCCGTTTACGAAACGCTATTTGGGCCGTTTCAACAGCCACTTTTCCACTATTGGTGTGAACGGCATGAACGAAATGATTCGCAACTTTACGAATGACAAAGAAAGTATTGCCACTCAATGGGGTAAAGAATTCGCCGAAAAATTCTTAACGCATATGCGCGACAAATTGGTTGCGTTCCAAGAAGAAACGGGCAATATGTATAATTTGGAAGCAACACCGGCCGAAGGGGCTATGTACCGCTTTGTGCGCGAAGATATCAAACGGTATCCGGATATCTTGCAAGCCGGTTCCAAAGATTCCCCGCACTATACGAATTCATCGCAATTGCCGGTCGGATTTACCGATGACCCGTTTGAAGCATTGGATTATCAAGACACGTTGCAAACGCAATATACGGGCGGTACGGTTTTGCACTTGTATATGAGTGAACGTATTTCATCGTCGGCGGCTTGTANNAAGCGTTTGTCAAACGCGTATTGCAAAATTATAAATTGCCATATATTTCGATTACCCCTGTGTATTCGATTTGTCCCAAACACGGCTATTTAAGTGGTGAACACAAGTTCTGCCCGAAATGTGACGCCGAATTGATTGAACAAAAACGCGCCGAAATGGCTGTTTAAAAAATAAAGTTGGTCGGAAAGTAAGAAAAGTAAGTTAAGTTATAAGAGATTAAAAGGAAACACATGACAGTCAAGAACTTAAACCCGGATGAAGTTTGCTTTTGAGCGTTGTTAGCGAAAAAGGTTACGAAATCCCGTTTAAATACTTGATAGAGATTTTAACAAAAAGAAGGAGAAAAACAATGACAGATCAAGAAATTTTAGAAGCAAACAAAGCCGAAAGACAACCCGTTGAATGTTGGACACGCGTGATGGGTTATTTCCGCCCCGTATCCCATTTCAACATCGGCAAAAAATCCGAATTCAACAACCGCAAATGGTTTGTTGAAGAAAAAGCTTGCGCTTGCTCATGCGAATTGCGCAAAGCCGGCTAAAGTTGGGCAGTTTTTATTTTCGGGGGCAAACAGGTTTTTTAAAGGCGTGTTTGCCCTTTTTCTTAAGGTTTTTAAGGACTGCGACAGCAACGTAAAAAAAAGTATTTATCCGCGGCATCGGTACGAAATCGGCGCATGGATGATATAAAAAAACGGTTGGCTTTAAACAGTATAATGAACAAATAATCCCTATTAAAAGGCAATAAGATGATTCATGTGGCGGGAACGGTTCCCTTTACAACAATTGATTTTCCAAACCATTTAGCCGGCGTGGTATTTTTTCAAGGATGCCCGCTTAGGTGTCCGTTTTGCCATAATCCCGATTTGCAATGCGTGCATGAAGGGACGCAAACTTGGGAAGAAGTGTTGGGTTTTTTTGAAAAACGTACCCGCCAATTGGATGGCGTTGTTTTAAGTGGCGGCGAACCGTTGATGCAACGCGATATCGAAAAAATTATTGCCGATTTAAAGGGGGTAGGGTTTAAAATTGCCGTACATACATCGGGCGTTTATCCGAAAGTGCTGCAAAAAATTATTGCCACGGTGGATTGGGTCGGATTGGATGTTAAGGCGCCATGGGATAAATACCCCGTTTTATGCGGCTGTGGCAATATGGCCCCTTATGTGCAAGAATCAATTGCCGTATTAAATGCGGCTGGTATCCCTTATGAAGCGCGGACAACATGCGACCCACGTCATTTAACAAAGGGCGATATTGAAAGGTTGACGGATGATTTGGCCGCTTTGGGCGTCAAAACGTATGCGATGCAAAAATACCGTACATTTGACAAAGATGCTAACCCGCCTGATGATAGTGCTATTAACGCTTTTTTTACCGATGAAGAATGGCTTGCAAAAATCCGCGGCAAGTTTGATGTTTTTTTGACGAGGTAGGTTAAAAGCCTTAATTTGTCAAAGGGGGGCACTTCTAAATTGCCCCCTTTTTTTATAAAATCGATTCTTTGACCTTACAATGCCTCAATAATCGGTGCAAATTCGGCGGCGACTTGTTCATAAACGGGACGTTTAAAACCGACGACACAGGAGGGCACATCCTTTAAATCAACCCATTCAAAGGATGAAAATTCAACGTGTTGTTGAGTTTTTAAATTGAACGAAGAATCATCGCCCGTCAATAAAAACAAAAACCATTTTTGCGTTTGGCCTTTATAGGTGCGGGCGGCTTTAATCCTTTTTGGGAAATCATAACTGTACCAATTTTTCGAAACGGCAATCAATTTGGCCGTTTGAGGCGTCAAACCCGTTTCTTCGTACAATTCACGCCATGCGGCGTGCTCTTCGTTTTCCCCCGCATCAATGCCGCCTTGGGGCATTTGACGCGCGGTGCCGTTTTTGTAAAAGTGTGCATCCCAGCGTGTGCCGATCCAAATTTTTTTATCTCGGTTCACAATCATCATGCCGGCATTTTTGCGATAAGGCTTGACCATATTTTACCTTTCTTTCGCGATGGATATGGCATGCAAAATGTCAATGGCACGGTCCAATTGATAATCGGTTTTATCTTCTTCGTCGACGCTGTCCGATTCTTTGGATGATTTGTCGTCCTTATCGAATAATTTTTTCATCGCTTTGGACGCTTCTTTGTCTTGTTTTTGTTTTTTTACCGTATCAATGGCCTTTTTGCCTTCTTCGGCCGCTATTGCTTTGGGCAGTTCGGCCTCTCCATACCCCTTAATCACCGGCAATTCTTCCAACTTGGCGCGTGGGACAACGACATCGGGTTCAATGCCTTTGGCTTGAATCGAATTGCCCGACGGTGTGTAATAGCGCGCTGTCGTAATGCGAATCCCGCCCACGCCCGGAACGGAACGTACCGTTTGTACGGAACCTTTGCCGAACGTTTTTAACCCGACGATAACGT
>DLOI01000021.1:12592-13400 GCA_002477185.1 Alphaproteobacteria bacterium UBA7488
CGGAAGCCGATGCCGACCCTTCGTTAATCAACACAACTAATGGTAAACCATTCGTCAGGTCGCCTTTTTTGGCCGAAAAACGCAACGTGTCTTCGGGTTTGCGTGAACGTGTTGATACAATTTCCCCTTCGTCCAAGAATGTATCGGCTACGCCAACAGCTTGGTCGAGCAAACCGCCCGGATTATTGCGTACATCTAAAATGTAACCTTTGATTTTGTCCGCACCGATTTGTTTATTCAACTGTTTAATTGCATCATGCAGCATGTCGGTTGTTTTTTCGCTGAACGTTGAAATACGAATGTATCCGACATCGCCTTTGGCTTCGAACTTGACGGGTTTGACTTTAATAATGTCACGTTTTAACGTTACGTCAAACGGTTCTTTGTCTTTGCGCGAAATTGTCAATTTGACTTTCGTGCCGGGTTTGCCGCGCATTTTTTTGACCGTATCGTTAAGCGATTGCCCGAATGTCGAAATATCGTCCACATGCGTGATATAATCGCCCATTTGCAAGCCGGCTTTAAAAGCGGGCGTATCGTCAATCGGCGACATGACGCGCACGAAACCTTTGTCCATGCCGACTTCCAATCCCAAACCGCCGAATTCGCCTTTGGTTTGGGTTTGCATATCGTTAAACGTTTCGGCATCCATGAAACCCGAATGCGGGTCTAAAGATGTCAACATGCCGTCGATGGCCGTTTCAATCAATTTACGGTTATCCGTTTCTTCGACATAATCGGATTTAATTGTGCTGAGCGCTGCCCCGAATAATTCCATCAAGTCATACGGATCTTGAATGGGGGGCAC
>DLOI01000021.1:13426-14069 GCA_002477185.1 Alphaproteobacteria bacterium UBA7488
GCCGTGCCGATTAACAAAGTCGTGATAAACGTAAATGGTTTTTGCATGATTTTTCTCCTTAAAAATATCATAAGCTTAAGCATTCTAATTGCGCCTGAACCAAGGCCGCGGATTAAGCGCCGTGCCGTCTTTTCGAATTTCGACATACAGCGAGGTGTTTTTACTGCCCAAAGTGCCGACCGGTTCGCCCGAAACAAGCTCTTGGCCAACAGATGCATAAATGCGTTCCATACCCGCAAGCAACGTGACATAACTGTCGCCGTTGTCGATAATCAATAATTGCCCGTAGCTTTTAAAAGGTCCCGAAAATAAAACAACGCCATCGTATGGGGCAACGACCTGGGCATTAACGCGCCCTTCAATACTCATCCCCTTCATGTGGGCGCCCGATACCGTGACATCATTGAAATTGCGTGTAATTGTGCCGCGTACCGGGAAAATCAAATCGCCTTTGGCGCGTTCAAACGACCCGCGGGCAGGGCGTTTNNGGCCATTGTTTGTTTGGTGGCCGGCGTTGGTGTTTGTCCCGCGGCAATTTGTGCTTTTCGCCGCGCTTGTTCTTCGGCCGCCAAACGTTCTTGGCGTTGGCGTTCAAGCGCTTGGCGGCGTTGTTCTTGTTCCAATTTATTGAGCAAATCTTTTA
>DLOI01000021.1:14103-14795 GCA_002477185.1 Alphaproteobacteria bacterium UBA7488
CGCTTGTTCATGCGTGGCTTGGTAGCGGGCCTGCAAAGATGATTTTTGTTTCAAAAGCTTTTCCAAACTGGATTTTTTTTCGGCCAATTCTTTTGTTGCATCTTTGATTTTTTCGGCCTTTTCACTAACCGTGGCGCGTGTCTTTAACAATGCAATCAAATCGCGCCGCATATCTTCGTTCATAGCACCCAAAACCGGTATGCTGGAATGCATCAACATATGCGAACGGACGGTGTTCACGGGGGCTGCCGGTTTNNAAAACAACATTTCTTTCGGGCGCAATGCCAAAGTTTGCAACCCTTGCATGACTTGGCCCAGTTGCGCGCTGGTTAATGAAATGTTTTTTTCAAGTTCTGTTTGGCGTTTGTTTAAATCGGCCAATTGGTTTTCCAATTTTAACAAAGCTTCTTCGCGTTCTTGCACGGTTTTTGCCGATTTTAAAATTTGTCCGCGCACCGATTTCATCTCGGTGCTTAAAGCCGCTGCTTTGCGCCGTGCTTCAAGCCCCGCTTGGCGTTCTTGTTTGAGTTGTTGTTGCNNCTGCCGCCGTCGGCGTCGCAAACGCGGCGTCGGCACAAAGCAACAATAAGGATAAAATCACGGCGCGGACAAACATCGGCAAAATTCCCTTATTTTGCTTTAACCAATAGTGAATGCCCCGTCATGTCGGCAGGCTTGGGCAAATTCATCAT
>DLOI01000101.1 GCA_002477185.1 Alphaproteobacteria bacterium UBA7488
TTGTCATTTTCCTGCGCCGTCTTAGCAACACCAATAGCATATGTTTCAACTTCATCCCCCTTGCCAACGCTCATCTCTTCAATTAATCCCGGCGTATCGGAAAATCTCTTGCCCTGTAAATCTACCCCCTTTTCTTCCAATACCGTCTTGATGCCTTCTTTCGTCTGATTTAATTCTATTATTTCCTCTTTTATGGACATGCTTTTTTCCTTTATGTTTATAATATAATCCTAAACAAACACATTCCGTGATAAGAAATGTTTTTGTTATACGGTAACAGTTCGATTAAAAAATTCTTTGCATTTGTTTCATATACAACAAAGCCGCTTAAAGGGGTCGTTTCGTTCTTGCCATAGTTACGTATGCTAAAAAGTTTTTTTTCAGACCCTTCGTATATATAAAAATTATTATCACCGTTTCCGGAATATCCATCGTTCAGTGCATAAAACATCAACCCGTTTGTCGTTTCATCTGCACCATAATGGATTTTAATTTCAGCTTCCATCGAATTATTTGCAGGCGGTACTATATAATTAGATGCTGTTAAATGTTCGGGATAAAATACTTGTGCAGTGGATGCGATATTCGTTTCCTCACGATCATTTTTGGGAATTTCAATCAATTCAATTTCCCATAATTGAACATTAAAATCACGTTCGCCTTCTCCGCCGGATTGTAAGGTATAACTGACTTCCAAAGCAACATACTCCGCACTTATATTCTTAACAACAACATACATCTGCTCAGGACGGTTATCATGCGCAATATGAACCGCAGCTTCGTCATTTAAAATCCCGTTTATATTGTCAGAAAAAGCATGGGCAATTTTCAACGTAGAATCAGTATGGGCAGAGACATCATAACGCCCGCTTGGTTGACCCGTTTCATCATTTAATATAGGTAAGCGAGTTATGTAAGATATGTACCCCTTTACTTTTAATTTATCAATATCATCAGGTACATTACTGAATTCAATTAAATATGTCTTGCCCGGTTCCAAAACGGCACTGTTAAAACGACAAGAATTTTTTATCAAGCTTGCTGACATATAATCTTCCTCTTGAGCTTGATACATTTCGGGATAATAAGGCTGCCCGCCGTTTGAGGAAGCTCCGAAAAATCTGCACATGTTATTTGTAACCTTGTTTACATGTACATCGGGCCATTCAGGCTGATTTTGTGATGAATCATACGGATAAATTGCCCATACTTCATGCTTGCCCGTTAAATTTGCGGTGTCGTATCTTTGTGTTGGATTTCCATCAGCGTTTAAAGTATACAAATATAAATCAAACCCCGTTACGTCGCTTGCCGTATCAATTGTAAAATATCCACCGTTTTCGGGAATTTTTATGTTATACCCTTCAAAATCGGTTTGACTGTCATTAAAATAAAAAAGATTGCCGCCTAAACCACTTTCGCCCGTTTCTTGGTTATTCCACCAATATGCAATGGAAAAACCTTGGGATTTGGTATCGGCATTTGAAAATTCCCTCTTGATAATATATTTGGTGTTTTTATTCACGCCCGGATTATCAAATTTGATTGTAAAATTCGATAGTGATGAAGCGTCATCCGGCACAATAACAGGAATCCCTCCGTTGGCTTTAATTTGTTTTATAATTTCATCACTGACACCCGTATCGGGTTGTAATTCTTCTACAAAATACGTCAGGTCATTCGATAGGTAGACATCCTGAATCTTATGTGTAGCTGTATACGATTTAGACGCATAAAATGAAAACACTGGGATAAAATTATAACTGTTTTCATTCGAAGGTGCATTGGCCGTTCCGTTGCCTTTTTCTTTATAATCACTCCCAGTAACATTCTGAGTCCTTGTACTGGCAAATACGATATTTGACCACGCTAAGTTATTATCAGTTGAAAATGCAAAGCGATAATAATATGTACCAAATGTTGGACTGCTTACATTCAAAGGAATATCTCTTCCAAAATCCCATACCCCGTCTTCATCTATGGTCATGGTTTGCGTATTTATTGAACAAGCCGCACATGCATAAGTATTATTATTGGGAATAAACACAAATAATTTTAAATATTTAGCACTACTTGATGCTTGACCGCCTTCGCGCCTTTTAACTTTAACCTTTCTTAACATAATGGGCTCCTTAAGAGAAAATCCCCAAGACGTAATACCGGTTGCATTATCTAATGCACCGCCTGTTGAAAAAGGTATTTCGCTTAGTACATTTACAGGTTCATTTGCCGACACAACAAAATCTGTTTCGTTGCCAGCCTTGGTCAACCATAAACCCATTGTCGTAGCTTTATCACCGACTATGACATCCTCAAAACCTTTTGTTGTCGTTTGGTCCAGCAGATATCTCCCATTATCATAATCTCGCCAACCTTCGCTGACAGTTACCGAACCGGCATTAAATGGTACCGTGGCGATAATTGCCAATTTTCCGATGGACACTCTGCCGGATGAACCGTTAACATTTGAAGTGATTTTAAAACGGTGATATCGACACCCTTGCGTTTCATTGATTTCAAAAACTACCGTTTCGCCGGAAGTCGTATTTCGATTTTCAAAGCTTGCAACATCCACCCATTCTTTACCATCCATGCTACACTGAAAAATAAAATCGCCTAACATTTCGGTAACTGACGATGTGCGGTTAACCATTGAAATTGACGCTATTTGAACGGGCTGCGGATTATACATTGTATAATACATCGGATTAGCCGTACTTGCAGACGCATTGGAAATCCAAGCTTCTGCCGACCCTGATGAAAAACAAACGTAAGGCGCATACGTCGACGAATATTGGTCCGTCGCACTGACGGAAAAAGAATTTCCGCCCACCGTACCGTTGGCAGTTAAAACAGGTTGTTCAAATGCATGTGTCGTATAACCGTAATGAACATTTGCGTCAAGCCCGTATGGATTTGGCAGAAAATAATCCAACGTTTCGGATAAATATACTTGTCCGACATTGTGTTTGATTAAATAAGATGTTGGTTCCGCCGTACAAACGACAGGCGCCAACATATCTTGATATGTTGGCGTATACGGTGTCCAATAAACCGAATCAAACATTATTTTAAAATCATCCAAATAAATCGTTCCATTAAATCCATAACTCGCGGATTTGTAAGTACCGATATAATTTTGAATGCCGCCAAACATTTTTGTTCCGCTGTTTAATGTGCCAAAAGAATCATAATCAATACCGTTTGTCGACAATTCGGCCTTATAAACCCCGTTTTTGTGAGTGACTTTCAACCAATATTTTGTATCGGTTTGCAAAACTGTCGAAAAATTGCCGATATTATAATCATTGCCATTTGAACTGAACTTGACCTCTAAGGTCCCGCCAGTATTGGCAAAACTGATGCTTATATTTCGATAATCGTTCCTGCCAAAAAGAGCCGTAGAATTTTGATTCGAAAAATTTGAACCGGTTTTAAACGGTAAAATAAGTTCAAAACTTTCATAATCTGATGGAGTTATAAAATTCGGTAGCAAATAGCTGTTTGAACTGAACCCTTTTGCTTCGTTTTGATTAACGATTACCGTTCCGTTCTTCAAAAAGTTGGTTTTATGAACAGGCACGTTTTCTTTTTGAACAAGCCATAAATCCATCGTCATTTCTTTTTCACCCTCAACATCCGCAAGAGTCGCTGATGGAATCCCCGGCCATTTGACATATTCTTCACCACTCTTAAACCAACCCCATGAAACATCAATACTACCTTCTTCTAACATATCTATGGATTTAACATTAGTAAATTGAATTTCTGCCGCACCACCGTACCCACTATGGGCTTCAACATTCAAATAAACCACATTGGTTGTGCCGGTATAAACAACGGGCAATTCAACCGTTACATTTGACGAGGATGGGTCGGCAAATTTTTCCGTTAACGCAATTGTCATCGCTTCATCCGCAAAAAATTGCAAACACGGCGATGATCCCATCGTTTCCGAATTATTTCTGTGTACCCACGTGATTGTGGACAAGCCTGCTGTAAATGATAAATGCGTTGGCAACTCCCATTTCCACCATCCCGCCGAAGTTGCCGGAACAAAATTGGAACTTAACGATCCGTCCAATGCTTTCCATCCGACTTCAGATGAATTGTTTCGGCTGTCTGACACAATACCGTAAGAAGTTGCTGACGTCAGGTTCGGACGCGTCCATTCTTGCTCTTCACCTCCGGGATGCCCTGCATTTATCGATATATTTAACCCGTATGTATCCGGGTATGTCGGCACAACGGCATTCGGGTCGAGCACTGTCGATACTGTTAATATGCCATCGTTATTTTCTTTGACAAAACCCGTGAGAGATACCGATTGGAACTGCAACCCATCACCTGCCGTTGTCGCAATATAGGACTGAGAAATTGGAGCATCTAAGTATCTAACATATACTTCTGTCGCTGACATCCTTTTTATTGCAACTTTATCAACCGGGTTAATGAAAATTTGAGGGCTATACGAAGTATCCGGGAAAGGGAAAGGTACATTGTATTTTATTTGTTCTCCGCTTTCATCATATTCAAACGCGAACATACCTTCTACACCCCAACCATAAACAATATTATCATCAGTAACTAAAATATTATTTACAGTTGTCAGCCCATGAATCATAATTTGTTGTTGTAAAAAGCTTGTTAAAGTCTCATCCTTAACGACCGAACAAAGCCCATCGTTAAAACTATAAGAAAAGCCAAAAACGCCCGACACATTACCGGAACTTGTACCTGTACGGGCTATTACATGGCTATTCCCAATAGGACGCCACATATTAACCCCATTGCTAATACTTAAAGTATGTTGCGTTGTTCCTAAAAGTGTCGTTGTACCATCTATTCCAAGACTATATGTTTCAACAGTTTGATTTGATTTAATTACAACAAGCTTATGTACTCCGCCATCTATTAATACCCCGACGGATGTTCTCGTAGCATCAATAGCCGCACTTGTAAATAACGAATAAGAGCCGTCTGTTAGCTTAAATATATATGTATTATTACGAGTTCCAAACGTTGCATATGTATAGTCACGGCTTTGCGTTCCTGCCATTTCATTTCGGAAACCCCCATATGTACTATAATCAGTAACAGTTGCGCCGTTTAATATGTAACACTTATCTTCGCCTGATGTACCAACTAATCCATACGGCAAAACAACACGTGTAGTCGGGCCACTATTAGCATATTGGTTTGTGGGGCTTGTATAATTATATGTCCAATCATAACCCCTTGAAAAATACCCTAAGCGGTTGCCAAGCCCGTTATAATTCCCAAAATAGGCAGATTTTCTGTCAATATATATTAAACCGTAAGGATTATATTCCAATTGTGTCGGCGTATTTGTAACGCTTGCTTCACCCGGCAACATATCCGCGGCGTAATTTAAAATTACTTTGTCATTTTCCTGCGCCGTCT
>DLOI01000099.1:0-4595 GCA_002477185.1 Alphaproteobacteria bacterium UBA7488
CGCCAAATGAAAGAACAAATGGCAACGGACTTTGTCTGCTTGTTGTGCACCCCAGCGGCTTAAAAAACGGCCCAACGGGCGTGCTGCAATAAGGATGACCGCAACAAAAGCAAACGACATCCAAAATTCGGGGCCTTTGATAATTTGCAAAAACGAATCCATCTTAAGCCTCCTGTCTTGGCGCGCGGCGTTTGGTGGTTGTTGCTTCGTCGCCAAAAAACTTTTGAGCCAACTCTTGCGCAATTTGCACCGCCGCCGCATCGGATTGTGCATGCAATTGGCGGTTGATTTCGCGTAAATTGTTTTCGGTTTCTTTGATTTTTACACGCACTTCGCGTTCATGCAGCTTTTCAATTTCCGCCGATTCTCGGTGCATATCTTCATAGGCACGTTTAATCATGGCGGCTTTTTGTTGTTGGGCATCGAAAATATACGCGTTGTAATTTTTAACCAATTCATCCGCCTTTGCGTTCACGCGGGCGGCAATTTGCAAATCCGTTTTAATAATGGTTTCACGTTCTTGAAATACATCTTCCAATAACGGGAAAATCAAATAGCTGATAATCAGGTACATAAACCCGAAACTGATCAACATCCAAAAAGCTTGGCTTAAAAACGGCGTAAGTTCAAATTGCGGCATTAAATCACATCCTTTGCATATTAAGCGATGCCCGGCCTATACGGTTAGATATACAATAAAACAATGGCAAGCCCGAGAGCATACAAAGCGATAGCTTCGGTAATAGCGGCGCCGCCCCATGCAAACAAGCTGACGTAATTTTTAACGTTCGGGTTGCGGCTGACCGACGAAATAATCGTCACCCAAATTTCCGACACGCCTTTGGCAACGCCAAACATGACCAAGCTGATTAAACCGACCGAAAAGTATTTGACCGCTTCGGCAACATATTTCATTGATTCTGCATCCATTTTAATTCTCCTTTATAAATGCGTTAAATCTTTTAGTGGGAATGCAATGCTTCCCCTAAATAGATACTGGTTAAAATTGTAAAAATGTAGGCTTGCAAAAAAGCAATACCCAGCTCAAAAATCAGCAATATCCCGACGAACAACAACGGGAGCGCTCCGGCAAGCCCCGACGAATATACGAAATTTGCCAAAATCTTTAGCAAAATATGTCCCACGACCATATTCATCACCAATCGGACGGTCAAGGAAAACGGTTTTGCCAAAAATGAAATTAATTCAATGGGAATAACTAACGGTGCCAATATTTTCGGAATTCCTGCGGGCATAAAGGTGCGAAACCACCCCAATCCGTGGTGCGAAATGCCGACGCCGGAAGAAATAATCAATCCCAAAATGGCAAACACGCCGACGGGCACCAATTGGCTGGTAAAAGTGAAACTGTAAGGAAATAATCCCAGCGCGTTGCCCATAAAAATCATTACGAAAACGCTGAAAATAAATGGCAGATAATTTTGATACCCTTCCCCGATGGAATCTTTGGCTGTATTGCGAATAAACCCGTACAACGCTTCGACAATGGATTGGCCCGTTGTTGGGATGAGTTGGACTTTCCTAAGCAACAGCCATAAAAATCCCGTCCCCAAAATAACGGACAGAACCATAAACAACGAAGAATTTGTGAATGACAAGTTAAACCCGTCAAATTCAAACGGGATAAGCGTTTTCACTTCAAATTGATGTAAAGGGTTCACTCATTTTCTCCTTTTTTGTTCCCTACAGTGCCCACAACGCGTTGCAACGAACCGGCAAACGTAAGTTTCTTCGCTTACTACGCTCATCAACAACTTTTGCCTCGTTCGGGGTCACTCCTTTTCTCCTTTTTATTCCCTACCGTGTCCTTGACATATCGGCCTTGGGGCTGTAAATTTATTTTCGAGCTAACTGAATTTTGTCAAATAAAGCTCTCTTAAAAATTACCTTTGTTCAACTCCTGACCCTTTCAAAAAGAGTCTAATCTTTTAAATCCGTTTTTGGTTGCGTAGGGTTTTGAGCACTTTCATTTTGATGAGAACGTTCTTTTTTCCCGATGGAAAGGCCATATCTGGCCACCGTCCAAAGACCTGCAATACCACCTAAAATGGTAAGGCCGGCCGTTAACAAAATGGATGTGTCAAAAAGGTGCTGGAACAGCACGCCTAAACCCAAACCAATTAAAACACAACCGAACAAATCTGTCAAGACATTTATGGTTGTGCCATAGCCTGTATTGATTTCATGAACGGTTTCGTCTTCCAAATGGTCATGGCGCGCTTGTTCAATATGCGAAGCCAATTCGTCTGTTTTCATCAAAATGAAAGTGCTCAANNCATTGATAAATACTTTTCCCCCTTTTGATTTTAGAACGCTACCGTGTAAGGTTGCACAGTGTTTGAAAACATTTTCCACCTGCGCTTCAAAACGGCTAATATCCCAAGGCTTGGCGAACGCCTTCCATAATTGCAACCTTATCGGAACCGGTAAACATTTGCGATTTTGTGCCTTGCACCACGACCAACGTCGGCATGCCGCGCACTTTATACAGGTTCGCCAAATTGTTTCGCTGGTTCATGATGGTTTTTTGCAGTTCTTTGTTGGATAAACAAGTATCAACGGAAGGTGTAGACATGCCGAGCAAGTTGGCATATCCCGTAATAATCGGCTTTGGGTTTTGAGCCGTCAGCCAAGCTTGTTGATTATCGTACATAACGGATACGAATTTTTCGTAATCATTAATCGGTAAGCACCTGGCAATCATCGTACCGGTCATGGCTCTGGCATCATAGGGCATATCAACCCAAATCAAATTGGCATGCCCCGTTGCTACGACGTCTTTAAGAAGTTCGGGCAATACATAATTATGGAATCCGGCGCAGTGTGGGCACGATAAAGATGAAAAAACGTAAAGGGTTGCCGGCGCATCGGCATTGCCGTAAGTACGCAAATCCATTGGCGTCACATTTTTATTTAACAGCCGTTCGGCATATTCGGGAATTTCGGCCTTAGTTGCGGTGCAAATTCCGATAAACAATCCGACAGCCAGCAATAATATACCCCATTTTTTCATATCTTTTATCCTTTAAAATTAAGCGTTTATAATCATTTAAAATCCCGATGGACAAGCAAAGTTATCTGCGGTCGCCAATAAAATACAAAATCAACCGGAACAAGTTGATGAAGTCCAAATACAGCGCAACGGCGCCCATGATGGCTTTGGAATCCTTTGCCCCTTGCATATCATTTTCATTGTAAATCATTTTGAGCCGTTGTGTGTCATACGCCGTTAATCCGACAAAAACAAAAACGGCAATGATGGATACGGCAAATCCGAGCATCGACGATTTTAAAAAGATATTGACAATCATTGCCAAAATAACGCCGATTAATCCCATGAATAAGAATGAACCCCAACTGGCCAAAGATTTTTTGGTCGTATAACCGTATATGCTCATGCCGAAGAAGGCACCGGCCGTGACAAGGAACGCTTGAAAAATGCTGTTGCCGGAATACAGCAAAAAGATGTTGGACAAGGAAACGCCCATTAAAGCGGAAAAGACCCAGAAGATTGCGGCGGCACGGCTGGCGTGCATGCGGGCAGCGGCCGAATACATCATGAAAATCATGACCAGAGGCGCCAAAACCGCTACCCAGCCGAGCAAGGTAAACGTCATATATCCGTCAGACCCGGCTTTATAAAATAATGAAAACAAAGGCTCTTTCGTTGACAGGTAAGCGGCTATGCCCGACACAGCCAAACCGCCGGCCATATAGTTATATACTTTGCCGAAAAATGACCTCAATCCTTCAGATTCGCCCGTGTTGATTAAGGCTTCGGTTTTTTGATTTAAATCCATGATACTTCTCCTTTATAATACTTATTTATGTTAAGTGTTATTATCCACTATTATATAACGATTTTGCGTTCAAAAAACAAGTTTTAATCGTTTAAAAGCGCGCAAGCGATTGTTATGCCCCTTTGCGTCTGATAGTGCCACGGATGGAGCGTTCTTCTTCCCCGCCGCGCGGTGCCAATTGGTCGTCAAAACGCATCACGTTGGCATAGGCGTCTTCTATTTCGCCATAGGCGGCCGTCGCATCCGCGAGCAGTGCCGTTCGCGTTTCTTCGGTTGAAGCGCCGATTTGCTGGCGAGCACTTACGATACGCGCTCGGTTTTTGCGCGAAGCTTCAATCAAACGCGGAATAATGGCAATTTGCGGTTTTTGACGGTGCAAAGCTTCCATTTTGCCTACCATGGCGTCGGCTTGCGCTTCCAAAGCCATAATCNNAACGCGGTGTCGGGCATAGTGAAAAAAGAAATTTCATCGCAAGAAGAACAAGCCAGACAACAACAATTAGCCGCCCAAGAACAAGCAATCGTTTGGCGATAATCCAATGTACCGTCGCGAGATGCTTCTTCCTTGGCTTCATTGGCCTTTAAAATAGCCAGCCGCGCTTGTTGCAAGATGGAGTTTTCCTGCTCGGTTGTCAGGTTTTCGCGAATCGCCAACTGGTTGACGACCGTTAGGGCGTCAGTGGCATTTTGCAAGGCAATCAATGCTTTTTCGTTGCCGATATTTTGCAAATCGCGCGCTGTTTGGCGAACTGCGGTGTTAGCCCCGGTTATGGC
>DLOI01000099.1:4687-4871 GCA_002477185.1 Alphaproteobacteria bacterium UBA7488
ACCGCGTTGGACAAGTCTGCAAAATCGGTCGTATAGGCGGCTTTGCCGGCATCAGCGGCTATGCCCAAAACAAACGCCGGGAATTGCGGATAAGCATTTAATTTGACCGGTATCGACACATCCACCGCTTGTTTGGACAAGTCCCAAGTGACTTGTGTCGGATTGGCAAGCGCCGTCGGGGGCC
>DLOI01000070.1:0-3369 GCA_002477185.1 Alphaproteobacteria bacterium UBA7488
GCTAAAGAAAATGCTGGCCACAACGATAGGTTTACGCAGCCGTAATTTTTCAAAGAAATAAACGCCCGGCAACCCGAACGCATTACACAAAAACGGCAACGCCAACAAATAACCGATTAAAGCATTTGATGCCCCCATTAATAACGCCAACGCCACAACAATCGGGCCGGCGGTTAAACTTTCGGTTAATTGGGTAAAGACGCCGTCTTTGATAATCCAGCCCTTAGATTCTTCAATCTCTTCACTGGATAAAGCTTTCGGTTTAAATTTTTCGCGTATGCTTGCCTGCAATTTAAAATCCTTCACCACACGCATAACATGTGTTTTTTTATATGCTTATCCCCTTTAAATAACTTTAAAGGGGATATATGATTTAATCGACAAATGTGTATAAGCTGTCAAACCTGGCAGCATACATGACATCTTTAACTTTACCTTGAACGCCTTTGATTTCCAATTCGACAGATTTTGAAGACGCTTCGTCATGTGCAATGACAAACATACCCAATGCAGCAGAATCGATAAAATCGCATTCTGCCAAATTAAAAATAATTTTTTTATCTTGAGCCGATTTAATCAGCGAGATAATTTCAAAAAACGTATCATGGTCACGGAATGTGAAAGCACCCGAGATTAAAATCTCTTTACCGTCTTTGATGTTAATTGTTTTATAATGCATTTCATGTCTCCTGTAACTGATATTTTTATCTATTTTTGAACTTCCGTCAAGTCTTATTTGTTTATTTGGTCTTTTTTTTGGAAAAAACAAGATAACTGGGTATACGTCCCGCCGCAATTCCTTTTTTTTCATAGCGTGTCGGCACCCATCCTTCGGGCGGTTTTCGGATATCGTCGTTTATCTGAACAAATAACCCCGATATATCAGCCTGTTCAACCGACCAATCGGCATAATTTTGTACATCCGTTGCAACAAATAACCTGCCATCATCGGCAAGCAATCGGTATAAATGTTTCAAATTAAATTGGTTGATAAAGCGCCGTTCGGCATGTCTGGCTTTCGGCCAAGGATCCGGATACAAAACAAAGATTCGTTTAAAACTGCCGTCTTTAAAATATGGGAACATTTGCCGCACGTCGTCGGGCCAAATCCGCACATTATCCATGCGCCCCTCATCTAAACCGGTATGAGTGGATTCTACGCCGTGCGAGCCGTTTAAATGCGCCAACAAAGAGGTAACACCGTTTAAAAACGGTTCGGCACCAATGATGCCAACATCCATATTTTTAAGAGCTTGTTCGGCCAAATGTTCGCCGCCGCCAAACCCGATTTCCAACCATATTTCTTGCGGCGTTATACCAAAATATGTTTGAAAATCAATCGTACCATTTTGAGGTAAGGTTGCCTTTATTTGCGGCAACAATTCATTTAACAACCGTTCACGTGACCCCTTAATGGCTTTGCCCTTGCGGCGGCCAAAAAACTTTAACTCTTTTTTTTCACCCATTATGCACCCGCTTATTCTTTATCCACCGACGATTGAACATGCCAAATGTCTTGAGCATACTGGTCAACCGTTCTGTCAATCGAAAATTTACCGCTGCGGGCAATATTAAGTAACGCTTTTTTCGCCCATTCTAGCTCATTTTGGTAATCTTGCGCGATTTTTTCATGTGCCGCCACGTACGAATTAAAATCCGCCAAAATCATGTAATAATCTTTAAACATGATATTTTGCATAATCGGCGCGAACAAATTTTTATCTTCGTTGGGCGTAAACATGCCACTGGTTAACGCATCAATGACTCGTTTAATACGCGGGTCGGAATTGTAATAATCCCACGGTTTATGCGAATCATTTTTATGGCGCTCGTCAACCTCTTCGGCTGTCAATCCGAACAAATAAAAGTTTTCGGCGCCGACTTCGTCTCGAATTTCAACATTTGCGCCATCCAACGTTCCCAGCGTTAACGCACCGTTCATCGCAAATTTCATATTGCTGGTACCGGACGCTTCATACCCGGCGGTTGAAATTTGTTCGCTGACATCTGAACCAGGGAAAATAATTTCGGCGCTTGATACTTTATAATCGGGAATAAAGGCAACCTTAATTTGGTCTTTAACGCGCGCATCATTATTGACGACAAAGGCAATATTGTTAATCAGTTTGATAATGAGTTTGGCCATTTCATATCCGGGTGCCGCCTTGCCGCCGAAAATATAAGTAATCGGTTGCGGCAACGTTTTGCCGTCTTCAACAATGCTTAAATATTGATGCACAATATGCAACGCGTTTAAATGTTGACGTTTATATTCGTGAATGCGCTTGACCTGTACGTCAAAAATAGAATCGGGCGATACAGTAATGCCGGTCGTATTATCAATCAGCTGCGCCAAACGTATTTTATTTTGTTTTTTAATGTCAATTAATTTTCTTAAAAATGATTCGTCCGTCGCATATGGTTCCAATCGGCGTAACTCGGATAAATCGGTAATCCATTTATCCCCAATATGTGTGGTAATTAAATTTGACAAGCCTTGGTTGGCCACCAACAACCATCTGCGCGGCGTCACGCCGTTGGTTTTATTATTAAATTTATCGGGCCACAGTTCATAAAAATCGGGCACCAATTTATGTTTGACCAACTCGGTATGAATTGCCGCCACACCATTGACCGAAAAGCTGCCCGTAATTGCCAAATGTGCCATACGGATTTTCTTTTCATACCCTTCTTCAATCAAGGACATTTGGCTGAGTTTCACAGGATCATTGGGGAAATGTTCACGCACTTGGCGCATTAACCATTCATTGATTTCATAAATGATGATTAAATGGCGAGGCAGAGCTTTTTCAAACATTGATACCGGCCATTTTTCCAAAGCTTCGGGCAACAACGTGTGATTGGTGTACGCCATCGTTTTGCGCGTAATATCAAAAGCTTCTTCCCAATCCAGCTGATACACATCCAATAGCACGCGCATCAATTCGACAATCGCTAAAGTCGGGTGCGTGTCGTTAAGTTGAATAACGGCTTTGTTCGGCAATTCTCTAAAGTCCGTATGGTCTTCGGTAAAGCGTCGGATAATATCGTTAATCACGCATGAACAAAAGAAATATTGTTGGATAAGGCGCAAATATCGTCCTTGTTCGACACTGTCGGACGGATATAGAACTTTTGAAATCGTTTCAACTTTAATATTTTTTTCAACCGCTTCAACATATCCCCCACGGTTAAACGTTTCAATATCCAACGTATTGGCCGATTGAGCCGAAAACAAACGCAAATAATTGACGGTTTCGCCCGTATACCCGACAATGGGCATATCAAAAGGTACACCGATTATTTGTTGCGTATCGACCCAGTGCGGTTCACGCGTGCCGTTTTTTTCTTCATAAACGATTTTACCGA
>DLOI01000070.1:3379-4801 GCA_002477185.1 Alphaproteobacteria bacterium UBA7488
GTTTCAGCGCGTTCAATTTGCCAAGGCGATGACCTGTCAAGCCACGAATCGGCACGTTCGCGTTGCCATCCGTTTTCAAAATATTGCTTAAATAAACCGAACTGATAGTTAATCCCATAACCATAGCCTGGCAAACCTTGCGTAGCGACAGCATCCAAAATACAAGCCGCCAGACGGCCCAAACCGCCATTACCCAAGGCCGGGTCATATTCTTTATCCAAGACATCTTTAAGCGGAATGGGGTTGTCAAGTTTAATTTCATCAAGCAAGTCATAAATTTGCAAATTGTACATATTATTCGGCAACAACCGCCCGAGCAAATATTCCAAAGACAAATAATAAACGCGTTTACAATCTTTAGCTGCATGACGAGCCGCCGTTTTAAACATCCCGTCAACACATAAATCCCTGACCGATAAAGCCAATGCTATGAACAGATGTTCCTTATGCGCTTCACATACCCGTTTACATAACGAATATTTTAAGTGCCAAATAATCAGCTTTTCCAAATCCGCAGCCGTGGGCTTTTTAGTCACTTCTAATTTCGTAAATGCATCCATGTGATTCATCCTTTTTTCAAATTTATGGTTTATAGCTTTAAAATTAGCGAAATCGGCATTTTTTTGCAAGGAAAAAAGCGGTACATAGGCAAGTTTATCGTAAACAAATGCTTAAGTACGTTTTATTCAACACCCATAAAGCAATGATTAGATGTAAAAGCTTTAAAATTCCTAAGCAAACTGCGAAGAGTCATCATTTGGATAACTTAGCCGGTTGTTGAACGGGCGCAGTTAACGAAGGGGACGGCGTTTGAGTTGCCGAGGGCACTTTTGAAGACGGTGGTGATTGTTGTTTGTCGTGTCTAACCCCCTCTACCCCGTCACGTAGCACTTTTTGAGAAGCTTTAGTATCCGTTTCTTGAGATTGCGGCACAGTTTGAGCCGTTTTCGCCGTTATATTTTGAGCAGTACCGGTGGCGCTTTGTTGCGTTGTTTTGACGGGTGCCGTTTGTGCCGAGNNGGCGGCGGGCGGCAGCTCTGCGGTTTTTATTAACCTGGCGCCAAGCTTGGACATTCTTTTGATGTTCACCATAAGTTGCGGCAAATACATGGCCCCCCGTTCCATCGGCAACAAAATAAATATCTTGGCTATCAGCCGGATGCAAAACGGCATGAATGGATTTACGGCCAGGGTTGGCAATCGGCCCGGCGGGNNAATAATATAGGTATTGTGCGAATGCGGCACGCGCAAATCGGCATAAGTCAAAGCTCGTTTTAAATCCACGCGTCCGTCTGTCACGGCAAAAATAACGGTGGGATCGGATTGTAGGCGCATTTTTTTATTCAAGCGGTTAACAAATACGGCAGCAACTTGCGCCCGTTCGCGGTCGATGCTTGTTTCTTTTTCGACTATAGAGGCAAG
>DLOI01000070.1:4816-7045 GCA_002477185.1 Alphaproteobacteria bacterium UBA7488
CGCAAACCTTCGGCGCGGTTCGGCCATTCTTCACTAATAACGCGCCGCATCGCATTTTGCATACGCACCAACATGGATTCTTTTGTATCGCCATAGGAATAATGGTAAGTTTCAGGTAACAAAGTCCCGTTTTTGGGAATCTGTGATACAACGCCAACCAACCCAACCGCTTCGTCCAATAAAGTAACAACTTGTCCCGAAGTCAGACCTTCGGGCACTACGATACGGCGAATGTACGTTTGTCCTCCCGCCATAATATTCATGACCATCTTGGCACTGGCACGCGGCGGAAATGAATATTCGCCCGCTTTTAATTTTTGGGCATTGCCGCTGGCCCGCACGCCCAAAACAAAAATCGACGGGGAATTAATGACGCCTTCATCGTATAAGATTTTAGCGATAGTTTTAACGGTTTTGCCTTTGGGAATTACAATTTCTTTACGCACAGCCAACGGGCCTTCTTCAGTAAATTGGCTGTAGGTAGTAAAAACACTGCCGCCGATAAAAGAAACGCAAACAAAAAAGATAATAAAATAAAAAAAGACACTATGGCGCATTATTTTCCTTTGTTTCAATGCAATAAGCCGATTTATCGGCATTTTTCTTTTTGATATTTTAAAGCTGCCCGCGACAAATTTTTCTCTTTTTTCGCAATCATTTTGCAGCAATTCATATTAGGTGTATGTTGCCACAAACGGCAGGAAATGGCAAGCTAAATTTAATATTTCATAAACCTTATCGATTTTAATACATAAGTCGGCATGGCCGCCGTTCATTTATAACTTAACCGACAATAAAACCCTCCCGAATTTTTCCAGGAGGGTTTTTGCCAACTTATCTTCGTTACACCTTTTTAAAAATCAATGTTCCGTTTGTGCCGCCAAAACCAAACGAGTTGGACAACGCCACATTAACTTGTTTTTCTTTGGCTTTAAGCGGAACCAAATCAAATCCTTCGGTGGCTTCTTCGGGTTCAATCAGGTTAACAGTCGGAGGAACCAAAGAGTTTTGCATCGCCAAAATAGAATAAATGGCTTCAACAGCGCCCGCAGCCCCCAACAAATGCCCGATTGTGGATTTTGTGGAAGACATCGACACATTTTTGTTTTCGCCAAAAACTGCCTTCACAGCATTAAATTCAACCATATCGCCCAGCGGTGTCGACGTACCGTGAGCGTTGATGTAATCAACATCAGCAGGCTTTACACCGGCTTCTTCCAGAGCCAGAGTCATACCCATTCCGGCAGCCTCGCCTGTAGGCATAGGAGAGGTCATGTGATATCCGTCGTCAGTAGCGCCATAGCCGGCGATCTCGCAGTAAATCTTAGCTCCTCTTGCCTTGGCGTGCTCGTATTCCTCCAGAATAAGCATACCGCTGCCCTCGCCGAGAACAAAGCCGTTTCTCTCCTTGTCAAATGGAACGGACGCACGCTCCGGATCATCAGATCTTGTGAGAGCCTTCATATTATTGAATCCGCCGTAAGTAAATTCAGAGGTGGAGCTTTCTGTACCGCCAGCCACGCAGACATCAAGATATCCGTCCTTGACCTTGCGGAAAGCCTCGCCGATGGCGTGAGTACCGGATGCACAGGCAGATGCCAGAGAGAAATTAGCTCCTCTGAAGCCTGTTTTCATAGCGATAGTTCCGGCTGCCATATTTGCGATCATCATGGGAACATAGAAAACAGAGATCTTGCCCGGACCTTTTTCAAGATATTTGGAATATTCCGAAAGGGTGAGGTCGATTCCGCCAATGCCGCAGCCCACCAGCACACCGGCTCTGTAGGGGTCGATATCGCTGAAATCAGTGCCGGCATCCGTCATTGCCTCATGAACGGCAACAAGGGCATATTTGGTGAATTTATCCATACGTCTTGCTTCTTTTTTATCAAAGCAGCCCTTAGTTTCATAGTAAGCCGTCTCGTCAAAATCTCTTACCAGACCGGAAAGTCTGACGCCTGTGCGGTCTGTATCAAAATGATCTATAGTGGAGATGCCGACCTTGTTAGCCTTGATGCCCTCCCAGAATTTTTCAACGCCTGTTCCCAGAGGTGTAACTGCTCCGAGACCTGTAATAACAACTCTTCTGCTCATATTTTATCCTTTCATTTAAAACGATCCGTTAATCACGGAAATCTATTTTCAAAAAGCTAAAAGTCTTTTGCGCCGCTTTTCCTCAGAAAAGCGGTCGGGGGTCACAGGGGTACAGGACAGGTGATCGAGATCTCC
>DLOI01000123.1:0-252 GCA_002477185.1 Alphaproteobacteria bacterium UBA7488
GGACAATTATCGGGCGGCGAACGCAACCGCGTGCATTTGGCCAAGATGTTAAAATCGGGCGCCAATGTGTTGATTTTGGACGAACCGACAAACGATTTGGATGTCGATACGTTGCGTGCTTTGGAAGAAGCCTTGATGGATTTTGCGGGCTCGGTTATCATTACGTCCCACGACCGTTGGTTTTTGGACAGATTAGCGACGCATATTTTGGCCTTTGAAGGCGACAGCCAAGTCGTATGGTTTGAAGGCAAA
>DLOI01000123.1:287-2632 GCA_002477185.1 Alphaproteobacteria bacterium UBA7488
TACACCGCATCGGATTAAATATAAACCGATTGAACGGTAAAAATTGATTTTAAGGGGTATCTAACGCTATTTAGGGCAACAAACCGGTAGTAATTCTACAGGCTGTTGCCCAAATTAGCGTGATATCCTCCCTTAAAATCAATTTTATAAATTATATTTTCGGGTCGCAAATAGAACGCATCATTTCGTCTAAAATTACTTTTGCTGAGTTTATCTTTAGTTTTAAGTTTTGCCGAAAAATGATATCATGCAATTAAAAAAAGCCCTTATCAAAAGGGCTTTTGTATGAATTACTTATGTAAATATATTACCCTCTGCTTTTGACAGCAAAATTATGCCTCATTGACAATTTAATAGCGTCGGGTATCTGTGTCGATGTATTTGTAGTATTGGAAGGTTGATTTATATCCACTTTAAAATTATTTAAATCTTCCTTTAATGTCTGTATGTATTTGTATGTTGACATTTTGGTATTTATAAACTCTGTGGCGGATTTTACAGCATAATCATGGGTTTCTTTTTGATCAGCACTCCAATTATCCGGATTTTCGGGTAAGCATTTTTTTAATTCTGTCAATTTTCTTTGTTGTATTTGAGATGTTAATAACCCATTATAATCTGACCAATAACCCGTTTCTTCTTCAATAGTGCGATACAAATCAAATTTATATCTGATAATAAGCGGAGGAAGGGTTTTATTGACCATTTGATATAAATTAAACTTGGTGTTGATAGTATTATATAGGTTGTGAGCTTTCTTGCGGTTATCATGCCCGCATAGTCCCCACGTTCCGGTTATTAAAGCCGCAACACCTCCAATAGTCCCAAAAACTTTCAAAACTTCTTGAGTTGTTTTGTTCATGTTTAATATCCCTTCATACAATATAACGATATATTTATACTATCGCAGGGTATAATTTTTGTCAATAGTTTTTTTAAATTTCGAGAGGACATAAAAATTTAGTTGTCATGAATAATTAAATCAAATAACTCATAGTCATGAAGTTAACTGTATGATTTAGAATTTTAATGGTAAAGAGGTCTGAATTATTTTTCCGTGAAGTTTAACGATTTGGCCAACATGAACGGTTGCGTAGATTTGTTTTTAATACGTTCGGATTTTTGATTGATTTTTTTAATATAATCTGCTGTTTCTTTAAAAGCCGAAGATTTCCAATTGTCCTTATTTTTTTTCACCCATTTGTCAACGTTGCCCGAACCGGCATTATAGGCAGCAAGCGCCAACTCTTTGTCACCTTTATATTTTTTTAGCAAATCTTTCATCATGCGGGCGCCCGCATCAATATTTTCAAAAACATCATGTACATCGCCATCGCGCCCGTAATGTTCCCATGTTTTGGGCATGAATTGCATCAGTCCGCTCGCCCCAGCGGATGAAACGGCTTCGGGATTATAGGCCGATTCTTGTTCAATTTGCGCGAATAAATCAAAGGGGCATAAACCATATTTTGCCGCTGCCTCCAAAACGGTTGCTTGGATAACGGGGTCGATTTTTTGCCCGTCGGATGTGTAATATTGTTTGATTGCGGCTATCGGGATTCGCGGGCTTTCATTTAAATTTTGTTTTTTATCCGTCTCTGATGTTGTCTTTTTTAAAATATCCGCTTGTTTTGCCAGTGTTTTTAAAACTGTTGGCAAGGTGGGTTTTGGGGGTATCGCCCCGGGCGTTTTTAATTCGTCGTTTTTATGCGATGTCGGTTTTACAGCCTTTGTCGGTTTTAAGGAATTCAAAACCGTTTTGGCCGCATCCCCCATTAAACCCACATATCCGTTTTCGTGAATCTGTTCGCTTAAAATAATGCCGGCGGCGTTCAATGCCACCAAAGCCGTAATTAATTTAACGGTCTTTCGGACGGGATGTTTTTTAAACTTGCGATACGTATTTTGTTTTGCTTTCATAAATATAGTTTATCAGAATTGATATGATAAAACAATTTATTATTTACATATGTATGTCAGATGGGGCAAGCTTTTACTTCTAAAGGGTGAAAAATCAGCTGCAAAAATAAAAGGAGTAGGGGGCGGGGATTTTGTTTACGTAGATAAAAAATTATAAAATGGTTAAAGATTAACGTTCAATCCAATAACGGCGGGCATTAAAGGTGGAGCCTTTATACGTCATATTATGGATGCCGTCAAAACGGCCGCCGAATTTTTTGACCAAGCCTTCAATAACGCGTCGTGACGGTAAGTTGACTTCGTTACATGTCAATAAAACTTTGTTCAGCCCCATTTTTTTCAAAATTTTAAGAGCTTCATGTGTCGCCATTAACGGATAAGCTTTGCCGGCCGCGGATGGGCGTACCATTACGCCGATATGGCCT
>DLOI01000123.1:2639-4935 GCA_002477185.1 Alphaproteobacteria bacterium UBA7488
TCGCTGGTTAACGTCGGGCGAATATCCAAATATCCGATAAATTCACCGATGTCGTTTGGTTTTTCGCGATGAATAATCCAATATTGGATAAATTCATTTTCCCAATATTTAGCTAACGACCCGTTTTGGGTATCCAATCTGTCATTGACAAAGTCTTCGAAATGCGCCGCTAATTTTGAAATATCTCGTTTGGCTTCCGATTGCCACCAAGAGTTCATAGGCGTTGAAGGGATATGTTGATATGCTTGGCATTCGCGGATAAAGTCAAGAAAAGATTCTTTATATTTAACATGTGGTTTTTCTAAAGTAATCATGCAAAAAGTATATATTTGTCTGGTTTTTATGTCAAGAACCATATTATAGGCGTTTCATTTTTTTTACTTTTTTACTTGAACATAATAAAAAATTGCATTTATTTTTAGCTTTAGGCAACAAATTTTTTATATATCCTTTGTACTAAGGTACGGTCGCACGGCCTCATTACAAATACAGGATTGTCAGCTCGAATCCTCGTATTGATTATTCAATAAGTGAACAGCTAACTTCGTTTATCAAAACACGTTTGTCGCATTTTGCACACGTTTCCGGGTATGCCCATACGGGAACCGTTTGTGTTGCCACGTCGCAGTGAGATGCAAGACCCGTCCTTGATAAAAGCATTTTCGGACAATTGAGTATTTTTTGCTTATTGGCTTCGGATGTATCAATGGCAAATGTTGCGACCTCATCACATGAATGGCAGTTGCCCGAATTGTCTCTGAATTTATTTGCTGGACATTCTAATGAACAATTAACTTCACTTGCTAAACTGCGATTATTGCATTTTGAACATGTGTTGGCGGAATCCCATAGGGCAATTGTTTGAGCTGACACATTACAATGATAAGCCATACCCATTCGTTTAGAGTAAGCCATTTGAGGACAATTTAAAACTTTTTGCACATTGGCATCTGATTTGTCAATTGCAATGGAAATAACCTCGTTACACGTATGGCATGACCCAGTACTGTCTTGATATTGGCCCTCAGGACAACCACAGACGCCTTTATCGCAAACTTGATTGCCGGGACATACTTCGTCTACATCTATACATCGCCCATCCAGACAAGTTTGGCATCCTGTGCAAGGCGCCATGTCATCGCATTCCCGAGGTTTATCATCATCTTCGATGGAAATAAATTCTTGGTTGAGATAAAAATAAACGTCATTTAAATCCGTATCTTCGCATTGGTGGGTTGTCAGTGGATTCGCGATTATATCTTCCAAATAAGCAGCGCGTTCATTAACCAATATGTTGCATGTGCGTTTGGTGACGGGGGAAGCAATAATAACTAAATTTTTGGCGTTTTGTTTCTTAATCAAATATCCGGCGTTTGAAGATGTGTCAACGCTTAAATCCGCAGGGGTAGTGGTTTGCTGGGAGCCTTTTAAAAAATCGGAAACATCCAAAATTACAATCATAAGTTTTATGTCATTTAAGATTGTATTGGCTTGGCTTTTGGCAATTGCATAGGAATATCCGAATAAAGCCGTTATTGATAAAATGCCGACAAGAGCCAACACGCCCAACATTTCAGTCATTGAACGGCCCATTTGATTGCGAAAGTGTTTTAAATAATTCATGATGACCACCCAATTAAATTGTTGTTAAAAATTCCGATATCCATTAAATCAAAATCCATTTTTTAGTGTTCTTTCATATCTCATAGTCGCTTTTCGTTTATTCGTTTTATTCATCTGTTAATACACAATTAGAACCGTTTATTTTGCGATTTGGACATTTGTTGCACAAATCAGAATACCCTTTAACGGACACAGTCGAATCACTGTCATTGCAATTGCCGACCATAGCTATGTTTTGTGTTACGTGAGTTAATAATGTTTTTGGACACGCATAGATTGCATCAAGAACATAAGCAACTTCATCATCAACCTTGAAACCCGATTCGTCGCAAGAATGGCAATTGCCCTTTACATCCATGATCGGTTTATCGTTCGGACACTTTTTTACGCAGAGCCAATCAGAGTTGACAGCATCATGAATTAAAACGCGGTTTTCGCACTTTTCACATGTTTCGGTGTATCCTACGACAGAAATGCTTTGGTCGGATGACAGACAGTTCATGACGCTGATATCATGGTCGCCCCAATATCGCAAAAGTGTTTGCGGACATGCCAAGGCCGGTTGTTCGCCGCCGACGGTTTTCGGATTTTTGGCACCGGATTTAATTACCTTATACAATGCGGTTTCTTCACAGGTATGGCAATATCCTTTGTAATCGGGAATTTGCCCGGG
>DLOI01000123.1:4959-5655 GCA_002477185.1 Alphaproteobacteria bacterium UBA7488
TCATAACTTAAAAAACGATTTGAACATCGGGCGCATGTGTCTTCATAATTTGTAACGTTGATGGCTTGTTCCCCTTCACAAGGCACACATTCGCCGTTATTGTTAATCAACGGTTTATTGGCNNTACCCCTTTTTCATCACAACATTCGCCGTCTTCATTGATGTTGTTACAGCAATACCCGTTTGCAAGCTTATCATACGTGCAACACAACATCGTGCCGTTTGAATAATCTGTGGCACAGGCTGTGCCAGTTGGACAATCCGAAACACATCGTTCATCTACACACGTGCCGCAAGGGCAATCATCATCACTGGAACATTTATTTAATTCGGTTTTAAATGTAAAACGTACCGTATTAGAATCGATACATAAATTGGAATCGACCGTATCAGCGATATTATTAATGGAAATCGAATGTGCATAACCCGAATTTGCTAATTGTTTGCAAACACCCTCTGGAACGTTATCAAGTTCAATATAAAACCCTTCGATATCGGATGTCAAATCTGTTTTGACCGGATAGCCTTGGCGTGTTGAAGTATCAAATTCTGCTTGGTCAAGTGTCTGAAGACCTCGGGAAAGTTGTATTAGGGCAACTGTGGCACGTGAATTGACTTCGTCCAAAGTATCATTCGTCAAATATTTATCGACAGCATAACGGTAGCCTAAGAGTGCCGTTATTGATAAAATGCCGA
>DLOI01000123.1:5776-10036 GCA_002477185.1 Alphaproteobacteria bacterium UBA7488
GGGGGTAATACTTTTTACAATATTCCGATGATTGTTTTTCATGGCATTTTCCTTAAAAAAAATATCTAAAAATATGAACTAATATTATGATATGTTTTATAAAGTTCTTTTTATACCCAATCCCCCTACAAGTCAATATTATTTCAATGTTTGTTTAAGAGATATATAAAGTGTTTTAGAGTAAGATGCAAACGGAGCAAGCCCAAAAAAGTTAACTGAATGAGATAATAAAATTAAAATATAACTAAAAATAAATTATAAATTTTTATAAGTAAAATTATTGATAATTTTCTCTAAACAATTTTATGGTCTAAAATTCGTCTCTGAAAAAAGGCGAATTGATTGTTTTTATTTCAAGATTATTTTCTTACGTGCAACTACAAGCTTCATTTGAACTTTTTTTGCGAAGCTTTGTAAATAAAAAATATTATAAAAACAGCAAAAACCCCTCTTAAAAAAGAGGGGTTTAAATGCTTTGCAGTAGACTATTATGCGGCAGCTTCAGCTTTTTTGGAAGCTTTTTTTACCGGAGCCGCTTTGGCATCTGCGGATTTTGCAGCTGCTTTTTTAGCCGGAACTTTTTTTGCAATCGGAGCCGATTCTTCTTTCGGTTGGACCGAAGCGTACACNNTACACACGATCCTTTACGGAACGTTTGAACACGACGACGCCGTCAGCCGTTGCGAATAAAGTGTGGTCTTTGCCCATACCGACGTTGTCACCCGCACGATAAACCGTGCCGCGTTGGCGAACAATGATGTTGCCGGCAATGACGGATTGACCGCCCGATTTTTTTAAGCCTAATCTTCTGCCTTCGGAGTCGCGTCCGTTTCTGGTGCTACCGCCTGCTTTCTTATGTGCCATTTGTTTACTCCTTTAGAACTTAAGCTTTAATGTCCGTAATTTTTACGACAGTTAAATCTTGTTTATGACCTTTTTTCCTTCTGTATCCGTGACGGCGAACTTTTTTGAAAATAATTACTTTTTCACCGCGCGTTTGTTTCACGATTTCGCCGGAAACACTGGCGCCCGCAACGGTCGGCGTACCGACTTTGCCGTTTGCCATCAAGACTTCATCAAACGAAACCTTTGTCCCGGCATCGCCCGGAATTGTTTCCGTAATAATGATAGAATCTTTTTGAACTTTGTATTGTTTTGACCCTGTTTTAATTACTGCAAACATCTTTAAAATCCTTTATATTTATACAATAGAATTAGGCTTATACAGGATTTGATTTAAAAAGTCAAGAAGAAAAACGCGTTTTATTTGAAAATTAAATCGCATTTGCACGCTTATGTACTCAATTCCGACTAAAAACACGATTTAAAACAAAAAAATTGTTTTAATCTCGTTAAGTCTCATTGGCTTACGCACCAAAACAATCCCCCGGATTGTTTGTGGTTTGCGCGCTACACAGCACTTGCAAATTCTTGTTACTTTCCTAAATAAAACTCTTTTTTTGAGCAAAGGATTTGAAAAATAACATCGGTATTTTTCACTTGCATATGTCTTGCATATGTAAGGTATACGCGTTGGTTCAAAATACCTTGTTCTTTTCCTGATTAAAACGTGTTTTTACCTAGGCGATTTTAAGTTTAACGTTGCATTTGCTTGGTATTTTGCGAAAGGTTCCAAATATTTGCTTTCATTTAACTGGACAAACGTTTCATTATAAATTATTATAAATAAAAAAGTGAGGAATTATGGCGCGCAAGAAAAAAGAAACTCAACAAGGCCCTTCATTGAAAACATATTTTTTTACCGGTATATTGGTGACGGGACCAATCGGACTGACATTTTATGTCGCTTGGAAATTGGCGGCGTATATTGATACCCGGGTCATCAGCCTGATTCCCGAAAAATACAATCCTGCGACATACTTTCCCTATGGCTTGCCGGGGCTTGNNNATTAATTGAATTCTTAATTTTTGTCGGCATGTTGACGGCCAGCTATGTTGGGCGGATTTTTTCACGCATCGGCGATGGCTTGATTAAAAAAATGCCGTTTATATCGGGGTTATACGGCGCTCTTAAAAAAGTTTTTGAAACGATTTTGGGAACGGGCAAAGAAACGGCTTTTCGCCAGCCGGTATTGGTTGAATTTCCGCGGCGCGATATGTGGACGGTTGCCTTTATTACCGGTGCGACTTACAAAGGCATCCAAAAAATGTTTGCCGATGATTTGGTCAGTATATATGTGCCGACCACGCCGAACCCGACATCGGGATATTTTGTTTATGTGCCGAAAAAGGATATTAAGATGTTGGATATCGGCGTGGATGAGGCATTAAAATTGATTATTTCGATGGGAATTGTCAATCCCGATAAGATTGTTGATTGTACGGATAAAAAGGTAACCGGCAGAGTGCAACATCGAAAAAAATAATAATCTATATTTGTGATTTTACGAATTCTTTAAATTGGATCAAATCGCCGCTCATCAACATTTGTTTGTAGGCTTTGGCGTTCGGCATGCCGTGGTACAGCCCCATCATGTGGTGCGTTATGTTGCGGATATTGCCGTCATATTCTTCCAAATACGGTATCATTGATTCCAAAATTTGCGGACGCGATAAAACCGCGTGCGTATCGCCGAAAAATTGCGAATCGATTTGCGCCAAAGCATAGGGTTGCCCATAGGCCCATCGTCCAATCATCACGCCGTTTACATGGGATAAATGGGTATTAATGTCTTGATAAGACATCACGTTGCCATTAATCGAAATAAACATATCGGGAAAACTTTTTTTGAGCTTGTAAACCGTTTCGTAATTAAGCGGCAATTTCGCGCGGTTGTCTTTGGGAGAAATGTTAAGCTTAGCTTGCCTGGCATGAACGATTAATCCGTTGCAACCGGCTTGTTTGACAAGGTTTGCGAATTTAAACAAATCATCAAATCCGTCACCGTCGGCACCGACAAGCGAAATGCGCGTTTTAACCGTTACGGGGATTTTCGTGCGCGCCTTCATATTGGCAACGATATCGGCAACCAATTCGGGCGTTTTCATCAAGATGGCGCCGAACTTGCCCGCTTGTACGCGCGAAGAGGGACATCCCGCATTCACATTGACCGCGTCATAACCATAATCTTTGGCAAAAGAGGCGCAATCGCCCATAAATTTGGCATCCGAACCGCCGACTTGTAGTGTAATCGGGTGTTCTTGTGTGTTATAATCCAATAACTTTTGCCGGTCACCCAAAATCAAAGCGGGGCAAGCGACCATTTCCGTATATAACATCGCGCGGCGGGTTATCAGGCGCATAAAGTATCGGAAGTGCTTATCGGTCCAATCAAGCATCGGCGCAATGGAAATCAAATCGGGGTCAGGTGTTATTTTTTTTATCATATTTTAAATAGTTCTTGTAAGTTTTGAATCATATGCGTATATTAACAAAAAACAATCTAAAATGAAAGGATAAACCACAATGACGCCCGAAGAAATGTTAAAAATTCAAAAATATTTGTGTAAATTGTTTGATAATCAAAAGATTACCGTTAAAAAAGGCGACGGCAAAGATGCGCCCGCCGAAGCTTATGTCGGCAAAGAATTTGTCGGCGTGATTTATAAAGACGAAGATGACGGCGATATTTCCTACGATTGGAATATGTCAATCTTGTGCGATGATTTGCAAGATTTATAAACAATCCCAAAGCGCCCGTCAATAAAAGGGCGCTTTTTTTAATTATGACGTACTTTTTTTGAAGACACGTTAACTTTATTATACTAAAAAAAGCTGGACTTTCGCGTTTAAAAAGATGTATACTTTTCCCATATGTCTTTTAAGTATTTTGCTTAAACTTAAAGAGATTTTAATTAACACGAGATGATTGTTCGAAAGGAAATACCTCATGGCGCAAGACAATAAAATGAAAATGATGGACGGCAACGAAGCCGCCGCTTATGTAGCCCATAAATTGAACGAAGTATCGATTATTTATCCGATTACGCCGTCGTCCCCGATGGGCGAATGGGCGGATGCTTGGGCGGCATCAGGCGCTGCCAATATTTGGGGCAAAGTTCCCGAAGTGCTTGAAATGCAATCCGAAGCGGGGGCTATCGGCGCCGTGCACGGGTCATTGCAAACGGGTTCGATGACAACGACGTATACCGCATCGCAAGGGTTGTTGTTGATGATTCCGAACATGTACAAAATTGCGGGCGAATTGTTGCCGTTTGTCATGCATGTAGCCGCCCGTACGGTAGCATCGCATGCATTGTCAATTTTCGGCGACCATTCGGACGTGATGGCTTGCCGCG
>DLOI01000123.1:10059-10309 GCA_002477185.1 Alphaproteobacteria bacterium UBA7488
CCAAGCGGGCGATATGGCCGCCATCGCGCAAATGTCGACTTTCCTTTCCCGCGTGCCGTTTTTGCATTTCTTTGACGGGTTCAGAACATCGCATGAAATCAACAAAGTTTACCAATTATCCGAAGATGATTTGAAAACATTGATGGCCGATATTCCGACGAACTTTTTGACTAAACATGCTTTGACGCCGGATAATCCGAAATTGCGCGGAACGGCTCAAAACCCTTCCTTAGGAAACGGTCGGTACAAA
>DLOI01000042.1:0-6158 GCA_002477185.1 Alphaproteobacteria bacterium UBA7488
CGGAGTATTTCTATTGAAGAGGGCATCAGCCGAAATTATCCCCAAGGAGCTTCCAGCACACATGTGGTCGGTTATGTTTCGTTATTAAATGAGCAAGATTTAAAGGGGGATACCGATTCTAATCTGCAAGATTTGCCGGGTTACAGAATAGGGCGTATAGGGATTGAACAAGCTTTTGAAGAGACATTGCAAGGTGTGCCCGGCATTCGTAAAACCGAGGTGAATGCATTCGGCCGTTCTGTGCGTGTTTTAGAAAATAAATTGCCAATTGCGGGGCAAGATGTGCATTTGACAATTGACAGCCGTCTTCAAAAATATGCGCAAGAGGTGTTTGGGGATGAGGCCGGTTCTCTTATTGTTGTAGATGTTAAAACGGGTGAAATACTCACTTTGTTTTCAGCGCCGTCATTCGACCCCAATTTGTTTACCGTTCCACTGTCGGTCAAAGATTGGCGAGCGCTGGCAAATAATCCCAAAAATCCATTGCAAAACAAAGCCTTAAATGGGCTGTATTCCCCCGGTTCCGTTTTTAAAATTATTATGACATTGGCGGGGTTGGAAGGCGGGCAAATTACGCCCTATAATACGGTTTTTTGTAATGGAAAAATTCGTTTGGGCACTCAATTATTCCATTGTTGGAAAAGGCAAGGGCACGGACATGTCAATGTGGTTGAGGCCATCAAACATTCTTGCGACGTTTATTTTTATGAAATGGCGCAAAAAATCGGTGTTGACCAAATTGTATCCGTTGCGGCACGCTTGGGGTTCGGCGAATTGGTCAATATTGAAATTAAAGGCGAGAAAAAAGGGTTACTACCAACGCGGATGTGGAAAGAAACCGTCAAAGGCGACGGGTGGCGTATGGGCGATACGCTTAACTTAAGCATCGGGCAAGGCTTTCTAAATACAACACCTTTGCAACTGGCTAAATTTGTGTCCGAAATTGCCGGTGGCAAACAATTGAATTTGACATTGCTAAAAAAACAAGCGGATGAAAAAAATACGCAAAAACAGCTTGATATTTCAAAATCATATTTGAATACTGTGCGTCAAGGTATGGATAAAGTTGTCAATGAAGAAGGCGGTACGGCCTATGGTTCGCGTTTTAATTACCGCGGGCAAATGATGGCTGGTAAAACGGCCAGTACCCAGGTACGGCGCATATCCTTAAAAGAACGTGAAGAAGGCGTTAAAAAACAAGAAGACTTGCCATGGCAATATCGCGACCATGCAATGTTTGTTGCATTTGCTCCGACAGATAACCCGCGCTATGCCATAGCAGTTGTTGTTGAACACGGGGGTGGANNCTGCCGCTCCGATGGCATCGAAGATGTTGCGTGAGGTTTTACGTTTGGAAGATGAAGATAATGCGGCGGCTGAACAACAGGCGAAAATTGATAAAATTAAACAGGCAAAACAAAATGTGCCTGCAGATTTATTAACAAATTCAAGGGAGGATTAAGTGAACTTTTTTAAAGACAGAAATTGTTATTTAAGAAATTATAACTTGACCTTCATGGACCGTATCCGATTGTTCAGCTGGCCTTATTTAGCATTGATTTGTTCGGTTGTTTTTATCGGCATAGCGTTGTTGTATTCGGCTGGGGGTGGCAGTTGGTATCCGTGGGCGAGCAAACAATTCATCCGTTTTTTGGCTGCGCTGTGTGTTTTATTGGTCGTATCCATGACAAATTTAAGGTTGTGGATGAAATATGCTTACTGGATATATGCAGTTGCTTTACTATTGTTGGTTGGCGTGGAATTAATCGGTACCGTCGGCATGGGGGCGCAACGATGGCTTGATTTGGGCTTTTTCCAATTGCAACCGTCTGAAGTCATGAAAATTGCATTGGTGTTGGCTTTGGCAAAATATTTTCACGGTGCTTCATTGGAAGAGGTTCGCTCGATCCGCTTTATGGTACCGCCCTTATTGTTGATGGCTTTACCGGTTGCTTTGATTTTAAAACAACCCGATTTGGGAACGGCATTAATGCTGGTGTTCGTGTCGTTCGGGATTTTCTTTATTGTCGGCGTTCAAATTTGGAAGTTTATTGTTTTGATGATTGGCGGGTTAATCTCCATCCCTGTTTTTTGGATGTTTATGCATGATTATCAAAAAAAACGGGTTTTGACATTTTTAAACCCGGAAGATGACCCGCTTGGCACAGGGTATCATATCATGCAATCCAAAATTACATTGGGGTCGGGCGGTATTTTCGGGAAAGGGTTTATGCAAGGCACCCAAAGCCGTTTAAATTTTTTGCCTGAAAAGCAAACAGATTTTATCTTTACGATGATGAGCGAAGAATTTGGCCTTGTCGGTTCATTATTTTTGTTAGGATTATTTACATTCATCCTCGGGTACGGTATTTTTATCGGTATGCGTTCCAACAGCTTTTTCGGCAAATTATTGGCATGGGGATTGACAATTAATTTTGCGATGTACGTCTTTATTAATATGGGGATGGTAATGGGCTTAATGCCGGTGGTGGGTGTTCCGCTTCCGTTAGTTTCATATGGCGGAACAGCGATGTTGACATTATTTTTCGGCTTTGGCTTGGTTGAATGCGTCAATATCAATCGTGAAATGGTTATTGGACGGCGTGGGTCGATTGACGATGAATAAAACGGTGTATTTTAGTTGATAACGACCTATATAGTAAATTAGGAGGAAGTTTGAATGTCCACAACTGACCAATTGCTTGATACGGCTTTTGCGGCTTATAATGGCGGCGATTTTGATAAAGCCGAAGAATTGGCGCGCGAAGTTTTAACCGTAGAAGCCAACCACGGAGACGCCCTTTATTTGCTTGGATTAATCGCATTCCAAGCCAATGCGTTAGAGCCGGCTGCCAAAATTTTGTACACGGCCGTGAAATTGTACCCGAATGTTGAATCCTATGCTTTAGCGTTGGCGTCTGTACTGCACCGCCAAAAACATTATGATGAGGCATTAAGCTTTTATGAAAAATATAAAAGTAAACCCGATGTTTTATCACAAATGGGCATTATTTATGCGCAAAAAGGACAAAATGAATGGGCAAAAAGCGCTTTTAACGAGGCTTTAAAATTAAATGTGTCTGACACTTTTGCCTATATCGGCTTGGCACAGATAGCTGAGTTGGAGGGGGATGAAAAAACGGCGGGAAAATTTTTACACCAAGCGGCAAATATTTGCCCGACGCCTGATGTTTACTACCATTTGGCGGTTATGGCGCGCAAGTTTGGGAAATTAAATGAGGCAACCGAGTATATTGAACAAGCTTTGCAAAGGCAACAAAAAGCTTTGTATTTTAATGAATATGGTTTGATTCTAGAGCAAGGCGGTAATTTGGATGGTGCTCTTGAAAAATATCTTAAGGCAGCCGATTTAAATTCCTACTATGCGGATGCTTATGCCAATCAAGGCAATATTTACCTTAAAAAAGGCGATAAACAAGCGGCGGAAGATGCCTATAAGCGCGCGTTGGCCAATGACAGGGATTTTTTGGCCGCCCATCATAATTTGGCTGTATTGTTATTTGAACAAGGGCGTAAAGCCGAAAGTTTGGGACATTATCAAGAGGCCATTATTATTGATCCGAAACATGTGCCGTCCATTTATAATTTGGCAATGATTTTGGAAGATATGGGCGATTATTGTGAAGCGGCCGGGTTGTATTTTAATGCCTTAGTATTAGGACTTAAAACCAAAGAATTGGATTTGAGGATTGCAGCCACCTTGACAGAGCTGTATAAAATGGGTAAGGCGGCGCAAAAACAAGCATTGGATTTTGCAAAAGGGTGGGTTAAAAACTTTCCGGATAACCCCGTGGCAAAACACACATTGGCGGCTTTAAGCGGAAAAAAAGATTTGCAACCTGCCGCTTATGCCAAAGAATTATTTGATGCATTCGCGCCCACGTATGAGGCTACCATGCAAAAGCTGCAAAGCGTTGCCATTCATGAAACGGTTGGCATATTGGGGGATAAAACCTATAAAACCGTATTGGATTTGGCGTGTGGTACCGGGCAATTTGCCGTGGCAATGAAGGGGCGTTATGGGGCTATAACGGGGGTTGATATCTCTCAGGAAATGCTCAAAATTGCAGCTCAGAGGAAGTTATATAAAAAACTTATTAATAAGCCCATTGATGAATTTTTAGCGACGAATAAACAAAAATTCGAATTGATTGCGGCCATTGAAATGCTTGGGTATTTGGACAACCCGTTAATTCTATTTCAAGGTGTTAAAAATCATTTGACAAAAGACGGGCAATTTGCGTTGACGGTGGAAACAACGGATAAAAACAGCGAATTGTCGCCATCGGGACGGTATTTATTCAGCCGTTCGTATATCGAAAAGCTTTTGCACAACAGCGGATTTAAAATTTTATCTTCTAAAAGTGTTGATTTGCGAAAAGAGGGTACCGATATGGCTAAAGGCGAAGTCATTTTGGCTTCTCTATAATATCTGAAGACGCTTACTAATTTATGGATTTGTTGCGGGTAACCATTTTTGCAGTGCTTCTTTGGCACGAGAGGTGTACAGGCGTTTGCGGTCAGCTCCTTTAATTTTTCTTTTGCCATTAACAGTTTGAACCGGTGGAAATAAACCGAAATTGATGTTCATCGGTTGAAAAATTTCATCGGTTGCTTCGTGCGTTATATGGGCAAGCATAGCGCCCAAAGCCGTTTCTCGCGGGGGCGACGGCATATCGGGCAGTGCGGTAAACAATCCCGCCAATAAACCGACGGCGGCGCTTTCGACGTACCCTTCACACCCCGTGATTTGGCCGGCCAAACGAATATGGGGCAATTTTTTAAGCCTTAAACGTTCATCCAATACTTTTGGGCCGCAAACAAACGTGTTTCGATGTATGCCGCCCAACCTTGCAAATTCGGCATTTTCAAGTCCCGGAATCATTGTGAATACTTGTTTTTGTGCGCCATAGGTTAATTTCGTTTGAAAGCCGACCAAGTTCATCAACGTGCCGTCTTTGTTTTCTTTGCGCAATTGAACAACAGCGTATGCCCGTTTGTTGTCCATGTGTGGATTGCGAAGTCCCACAGGTTTCATCGGGCCAAACAATAACGTTTGCCGTCCGCGTTCGGCCATGACTTCAATCGGCAAGCACCCTTCGAAATAGGGCGTTCTTTCTTCCCATTCTTTAAATTTGACTTTTTCACCACCAAGCAAAGCATCGATAAACGCATTATATTCGTATTCATTCATTGGGCAGTTTAAATAATCGGTACCATCGCCTTTGTCATAACGGGATTGATACCAAGCTTTTGACATATCAATACTGTCGGTGTAAACGATCGGTGCAATTGCATCGAAAAAGTGCAATGAATCCGAACCGGTAACGTCGCAAAGTTGTTCGGCCAATTTGTCGGAGGTATTTGGGCCGGTTGCTAAAATAACGGGCATATCCGATTGGATGGGCAAATCTGCCTCTTGAATTTGTAACGAAAAATGCGGATGTGACATCAATGTGTCGGTTATCATTGTGGCGAAATCCTCACGATTGACAGCCAAAGCGCCGCCAGCGGGAACCTTGCATGCATCGGCACATTTCATAATTAAAGAATCGCAACGGCGCATTTCTTCATGCAACAAACCGATGGCGCTGGCTTCGTTATCATCCGAACGCAATGAATTGGAACAAACCAATTCGCCGAATAAGTTTGTCGCATGTGCCGGTGTGGATGATTTGGGGCGCATTTCAACCATTTGAACGGCAAACCCGCGTTTTAATAATTGCCNNTAGACTTCTGCCCCCGCCAAACCCGCACCGATAATCATTACTTTTTTCATGAAACCCTCTTTTAATTTTAAATAAATTCTGCTATACCATACTTATGAAAAAAAGTGAAATATTTTTATTGTTTTTCGGTACGGTAAATTTATTTTTTATCGCGAATGTTTCTTGCAATGCGGCAATGAAAAATTCAAACGATGCCTCTCAATCGCTACCCGCACGGGGGGTAATATATGAAGATGCCCCAACGGTATTGCCGCCTTCGGTGGAATTATTTAATGCAATGAACCCATTGGCCGATGAAACGAAAAGCGACGGTTATTGGGATTTGGCTTGGCATGCGCGTGCAGCAGATTACGGGGATATGCACAGCCAATATTTGGTGGCTCAGGCTTATGAATACGGCAAACATAC
>DLOI01000042.1:6223-7136 GCA_002477185.1 Alphaproteobacteria bacterium UBA7488
TAGGGCAAATTTATACCGAAAACAAATGGGTAAAGGAAGACCCTGAACAAGCGTTGTTTTGGTACAAGCAAGCGGCAAATGACGGATACATTCCCGCCCAACTGAAATTGTCCGATATGTATTTGACAGCGAAAAAGCCCAACTATGTTGAAAGTTACTACTGGTTGGGAAAAGCAACGAAACAAATGTTTCCACATGAACCCGATTTAGAAGCCAAAGCGCCGAAGTTGAGCAAGATAGCCGAATATTTAACGCCTGACGAGTATGAAAGCGTTTTAATCAGGGTGGAAAAATGACATTGCCACCCTTGTATTTGGCCCCTATGGCCGGTGTGATGGATAAACCGTTTCGAAATATGGTGCGCAAATTCGGCAAACAAACTTTATTTACCGAAATGATAGCCGTCAATTCATTGTTGGCGCATCATCCCGGGACCGTAAAATTATTGGATTTTACCGGCGAAGAAAACCTTGTTGTTCAATTGGTTGGGGAAAATCCCGATAAAATTGCGCAAGCTGCCAAAATTGTTGCTGATAACGGCGCGGCATCTATTGATATTAATATGGGATGTCCCGTTAAAAAATTAATTTCCAATTGCAGCGGTGCCAAACTTATGCTTTATCCCGAAAACGTTTTGGCAGTCGAACGATTGACAATATCGCCATTGGCAATAACGGGTATGGNNCACAAATTGTCGAAAAAACGGTTGCGGCCGTTCATGTGCCGGTGTCGGTGAAAATGCGCCTGGGGTGGGATAAAGAACATATAAACGGTGTGGAATTTGCAAAAATCTTGGAAAATGCGGGGGCTCAGCGCCTGACAGTTCATGGACGCACGAAAGACCAAGGGTATGCAGGGCAGGCCGATTGGCAGGAAATTTCGAAAATTAAACACAGCGTGTCCATACCCGTTA
>DLOI01000042.1:7211-7801 GCA_002477185.1 Alphaproteobacteria bacterium UBA7488
GAAAACCTTGGGTACTCAGTGAAATTGAAAACGGTTGTCGGCCCGAATTTAACTTAAGCGATTTGATTTTGGAACATTTTGACGCTATGTTATCTTATTATGGGATACACGGCGTATTTGTGGCGCGCAAACATTTAGCCTGGTACGGCAAAGGGAAAAAAGATGTTGCCACGTTTGCGCAAAGGGTATATGCTGAAAAAAATATTGATAAGATAAAACGAATGATTAAAGATTTTTTTGACGGGCAGGAGGCTTAAATGAAAATAATTATTGCCGGAGCGGGGCAAGTCGGCGTTTCTTTGGCAAAATATTTGCGCGAAGAAAACCACGATATTGTTTTGATTGATGAAAGTGCCGAACGGCTGGGAAATTTAAGCGAACAATTGGATATTCAAACGATACAAGGCTCGGCCTCTTATCCGAGTGTTTTGGATAAAGCCGGCGCCGAACATGCTGATGTGTTTTTGGCCGTAACGGGTAATGACGAGGTCAATATCGTGTCATGCGGCGTTGCAAAATTTGTTTTTAACATCCAAAAACGCATTGCCCGGATTTCTTCGGGCGAATATTTATTGTCTAAATATAAACCG
>DLOI01000042.1:7876-9168 GCA_002477185.1 Alphaproteobacteria bacterium UBA7488
CGGTCGAAATGGTGCCGATGTCCGATGGGTTGGTTCAATTTGTCGGATTAAAAATCCGGCGTTCTTCACCTATAGCCGGTAAAACTTTGGAAGAATTTTTGCCAAGTTTCGGTGAAATTCCGATTAAAATCGTGGCCGTTACGCGCCGCTATAATGTGATGGATTTGGATGAGGTGCGCATTCGTTCAAATGACGATTTATACTTTGTCATCGATAAACGGTATATTACCCAAGTTTTGGATATTTTGGGCTATGAAAGTTTATCTCCGCGCTATATTATTATTTTCGGCGGTGGCAAAGTGGGTTGGCAATTGGCCAAGCTATTGGAAGACGACGTTATTACCCATGATGTAACCGTCGTTGAAAAAGATGAAGCCCGTGCCAGATTTTTGGCCGAAAAATTGCAAAATACGTTGGTTATTAGCGGTGACGGCTTGGATTAATCGTTGATTGAAGAGTTAAATTTGAAAAATTACAGCATTGCCATAACAACGACTCAATCCGACGAAAGCAATATTTTGTTGTCCTTATTATCAAAACGCAACGGAATTCCAAGAACGATGGCTTTGATTCATAATGATTTGTATGATACATTGTTAAACGGATTGGGGGTAGATAGCACGCTGGACCCGAATGCCGTCATGGTATCATCCATTTTGCAACACATCCGAAAAGGGCGTGCAAAAAGCGATTATTTCGTCCAATCGGGTATTGGCGAGATGTTGGAAATTGAAGCAGTGGCAACATCCAAAATTACTAAATCTCCGCTGGGACGTATTAAATTGCCACTCGGCGTTGAAATCGGCGGCGTGATTCGCGGCGGTTTATTTATGTTGCCCAATAAGGATTTGATTGTCAAAGAAAAAGACAAAGTCCTTATATTCGTTGAACGCGGAAAAGTTGGGGAAGTCGAAAAGCTGTTTTCCGTTGGGTTTTCATTTTTCTAAAGGTTTAATTGAAAATAATAACCGCCATGTCAAATTTGAATGAAACAATTAAGCTTTCTGGTATTCCCCAAGGTTTTGACGCCTTGGTTTTGGCCGATTTGGCACGGAAAAACGGCACACACGTTCACATTGTCACCGATGAAATGAAAGTTGCAAGAATCAAAGAGGCCGTCAGTATTTTTGCCCCCGATTTGGAAGTGTTGGTTTTTCCGGCCTACGATACCGTCCCTTATGACCGTGTTTCGCCGCGTCCCGATATTGTGGGCTTAAGGATTGATACCTTAACAAAATTGATTGCGCCGTCAAATTCGAAAGTAAGCCGCTTGATTTTAGCATCCGCCGCCG
>DLOI01000042.1:9322-9534 GCA_002477185.1 Alphaproteobacteria bacterium UBA7488
GCGGGGGCATTATTGATTTGTTCCCTGCGGGGTTTGATAATCCGTTGCGTGTGGATTTTTTCGGCGATGAAATTGATTCGATTAAAACATTTGATGCGATTACTCAGCGCAGCAGTTCTTCAATAAAATCTTTTACAATTAAACCAATGGCGGAATTTGCTTTGAATGATGAAAGCATTTCTTTGTTTCGTTCCAAATATCGTGAGTTATTC
>DLOI01000042.1:9666-10728 GCA_002477185.1 Alphaproteobacteria bacterium UBA7488
GGGTGCGTTTGAAGCGCGAGCCGACCAAATCCAAGAATATTATCAGGCGCGTTTAGAGGCCATTAACCAAGGTTTTTCTACCACCTCAATTTATCATCCGATACCGCCGGAATTGTTTTTCTTAAAACACGATGAAATAAGCGCGATTATTTACGAACACAAAAATTTTTCCTTTTCGCCGTTTGTGGAACCTGGCACGCAAGATATGCAAGGGCGCCCCGGGCATAATTTTGTCGAAGGGCGTTTGCGCGAAGACCAAGACGTATTTGATACCGTAGCGGATTTTATCAGGCAATCTTCCAAAAAAGTTATTATATCCGCGGCAACACACGGGGCCGGCGCTCGTTTAAGCGGATTATTGCGAGACAAAGGCATCACATTGCATGAAGCAGATTCATTTAAGCATGCTTTATCAAAATCGCCCGCTTTAATCAGTGCGCCATTTGAAAAAGGTTTTGCCGGCAGCGATTTTATTGTCATAACCGAAACGGATATTTTGGGCGACCGTATTATCCGCACGCCGAAAAAGAAGAAAAACGCAAACTTCATCACGGATATAACGACGTTAAGCGCGGGCGATTTGGTTGTCCATCAAACGCATGGTATCGGGCGTTTTGAACGGTTGGAAACACTGAATGTGGATGGGGCGGCGCACGATTGCTTACTGGTTGTGTATGACGGGGGCGATAAACTGTTTGTGCCGGTGGAAAATTTGGAAGTATTATCCCGATACGGGTCGGAAAATGCTTCATTAGATAAATTGGGCAGCCAAAGCTTTTCAAACCGTAAAGAGCGCGTTAAAAAAGATTTATTCGCGATGGCGGAACAATTATTGGCGATTGCATCGACCAGAGAGCTAAAAAAAATGCCGAAAATTTTGCCGCCTCATGGGGCTTATCAAGAATTTTGCGCGCGTTTCCCCTATGTTGAAACGGATGACCAATTGAAAACCATTGCCGATGTTGAACAAGATTTGTCGCGCGGCAAACCGATGGACAGGTTGGTTTGCGGCGATGTCGGTTTTGGCAAAACGGAAGTGGCGTTGCGTGCTGCCTTTTTGGC
>DLOI01000042.1:10748-14894 GCA_002477185.1 Alphaproteobacteria bacterium UBA7488
ACTTTGTTGGCGCGGCAACACGCCCAAAATTTCATGGAACGGTTTAAAGGATTCCCCATTCGTGTCGGCAGCTTGTCACGCTTAGTTAGTGCATCAAAGGCTAAAATTGTTAAAGAAGAACTTGAAAAAGGCACCTTGGATATTGTCATCGGCACGCATGCCATTTTAAGTAAATCCATTAAATTCAAAAATTTAGGATTGGTTATCGTTGATGAAGAACAACACTTTGGCGTTACGCATAAAGAACGGCTTAAGGAACTTAAAACGGGTGTGCATGTGTTGACATTAACCGCAACCCCAATCCCAAGGACGTTGCAATTGTCCTTGTCGGGTGTGCGTGATTTGTCCATTATCGCAACGCCGCCCGTGGACAGGTTGGCGGTTAAAACCTTTATCAACCCGTTTGATGGCGTGATTATTAAGGAAGCCATTTTGCGCGAACATTTCCGCGGTGGTCAAACTTTTTTTGTATGTCCGCGCATTTCGGATATGTTTGAAGTGGAAGATGCGCTTAAAAAATTGGTACCGGATATTCGTGTGGTTAAGGCGCACGGGCAAATGGCGGCGGCACAACTTGAAAAAATCATGGTGGATTTTGCCGAACGCAAATTTGATGTGTTATTGGCAACAAGCATTATCGAATCCGGGCTTGATATGCCGTCGGTCAATACCATTATTGTCTATCGTTCCGACCGTTTCGGTTTGGCAGCTTTATACCAGTTGCGTGGGCGTGTCGGGCGCGGCAAGTTGCGCGCGTATGCTTATTATACAACGANNAACGCCGCCGAATAAAAAATTAAGCGAAACGGCGCAAAAACGTTTAAACGTCATGCAAAGTTTGGACAGTTTGGGTGCCGGCTTTATGTTGGCAAGCCATGATTTGGATATCCGCGGGGCAGGGAACTTGCTTGGTGATGAACAATCGGGGCATATCAAAGAAATCGGTGTGGCGTTGTATCAAAAGATGTTGGCCGATGCCGTACGGCGGTTGCGCGCCGAACAATCGGGTGAGAAAACATCCGAAAATGAAGATTTTTCACCGCAAATTTCGGTCGGTTTGCCGGTGCTTATCCCACCCGAATATGTAGCGGATTTGGATGTACGCATGAATTTGTATAACCGTATCGGCGATATAGAATCTTTGGAAGAGATTGAATCCTTGCGCGCCGAATTGGTTGACCGTTTTGGTGCATATCCGATTGAAGTGGATAATTTGTTAAATACGGTTGAGCTTAAATTATTGGCCAAACGTGCCAACATCGAACGCATTGATGCGGGACCCAAAGGTGCAAGCATCGCCTTTTATAAGAATACATTCCCCAACCCGGCAGCACTTATTGAATATATGTCCAAACAATTGGGAACAATGAAAATCCGCCCCGACCAAAAGTTAATCGTGATGCGACCATGGGACAAACCGACCGACCGTTTAGCGGGGGTTAAAAAAATCATCCAAAAAATTGCGGATTTAGCGTAGGAAAGCTGTTATAAAATCATTTTAAAACTGTATTATCGTTTAAGCGAATCCAATTTTTTTTGAAGTGCTGCTGACAGTGGGAATTTGGTTTCGGTGTGTGGTTGCAACAGTTTACAGCGGTTGTTGTAATCTATCTGTCCCGCTTTAATTGCATTTTTCAAAAATAAAGCCGCTTGTAATTGTTCCAAACCATTTAAAGTTGCATATTTAGGCGCTCTTAACAAATTATTGAATGATGGCAATGGCCGCCAAGAATTTTCGTTCGCATTTTGGATGGAATTAGCCAGGATATTCGTTAAATAATTGCGATATAACAGCTTTGCGTTGGCGGCACTCGTCGTAACTTTTTTATTGTCGATGTCGAAAAAGACTAATCCATGTTCGCTTTGTTCATTTGGCTTCAAAGAAGATTTATAAAAACGGTTAATTACAAGTGCGGCTTCATTTTTGGAAAAGGGGATAAAAGTTCCTTGGTTGTCATTGTGCACGTTAAATAAATCGGACAAATACTTGTTCCATGAACTTGATGATTGTAAAAAGGATGCTATTTCATCACGCGTAGAAAAAACATTTAATGTTGTAAAACGGCTTTTTTGCCCCAAAACCGTCGGACCGCCTAAAGTCAATACGGCAACTTGTTTCATAATATCGACGGTGTCTTTTTCTGAAAATCCCGCTTTCAACATTTTTTCGTACATAACGTCGGATAATTTAACGGCAAAGTAATCCCCGAAACTGTGGGTGGCAATATTTAAATTGCGCATGATTTTCAATGCTTTGGAAAATTCTAAGCGTTTGTTTGTTATCGGATTAATCAGCATCGGTTCGATGTACGTTTGATATAAGCGTTCCGCATAAGGAAATGCGGGCTCGGAAATCATAAAAATATCATCTTTAAACCGATTGATTTTTTCATGATGAAAATCAAAAGTTTTATTTTTAATTAATTCAGGTACCAAATATAAGGGCAAACTTCTATCAGGTACACGGTAATAAGCGCTGACTATTTGAATATCGGACAGTTCTTCGGACGGTATCAATTTTTGAAATTCTTTGATATAACCGTTGGCTTGTTTAGGGGACTCGGTTTTATTGCCACCCAAAATAAGCAAGGTGGGTTTACAAAACGAACGATTTTCATCCCATTCTATCCACGGAACGACATTATCAGTTGCAGCGGTTATTGAACGTTCGCCTAAACCAAATTCTGATGATATATGAGCGGATAATTTTGCCATAATTTAATTTCCTTAATATCCTGACAAAGCAAGGTAAAAATAATTAACTTTATTATACCATATATTTATTAATTTTAAAATAAATTTTGGTATTGAAAACTTTTTTAAAATAGTGTAAAATTAACTCTAACCGCATTTTTGCGGCCTTTGTTTTAAAATTTCAACAACCTCAATCAAATAAAAACGAAAAGGGAATCACATGCGTGTAAGCCATCTTGTCTCAAGAAAACACAAAGAAAAACCGGCTGAAGCCCAACTTATCAGCCATATTTACCTGTTGCGCGGCGGATATATCCGACCGGTTGCCAACGGGATTTATTCTTTGTTAAACCCGGCACTGCGTATCACAGCTAAAATCGAAAACATTATTCGTGAAGAAATGAATGCGATTGATGGGCAAGAGGTGAAAATGCCTGTGGTTTTGCCGCGCGAATTGTGGGAAGAATCGGGGCGTTGGACATCGGTTGACAATGCGTTGTTGCGCTTTAAAGACCGCACAAACCATGATATGTTGTTGGCGATGACACATGAAGAGGGCATTGTCGCGTTGGCACGTACGGAAGTCAACAGTTATAAAGATTACCCCTTCATGATGTATCAAATTCAAACGAAATTCCGTGACGAAGCACGTTCCCGCGGCGGGTTAATCCGCGTGCGCGAATTTACGATGAAGGATGCGTATTCTTTTCATACCTCTTTGGCCGATTTGGACAGGTATTATGAACGGTGTGCTCGTGCATATAATCGGATTTTTGCACGTTGCGGTGTTCCTGAAGTGGTTTCCATTCAATCCGACAGCGGAATGATGGGCGGCAAAGTGGCTCATGAATATCAATTATTGACTGAAGCGGGCGAAGACAAAGTTGTCGTTTGCGATAAATGCAAATCTTATGCCAACTCGGAAGTTGCCACATGCGTGTTTAAGGCTGAACCTGAAGAACTGTTGCCTTTGGAAGAATTTGAAACACCGAACGTTAAGACGATTGATGAATTAGTTGCATTTACGGGGCAACCGGCCACAAANNATGGTATTTTATACAACGGCCAGCGGCGAAACAGTAGGTGTGATTGTTCGCGGCGATGTTGAAGTGAATGAATGCAAGTTGCAAAAAGTTTTAAAAGAGTTGTTTGATTTTGCAACCGATGAAGAAGTTCGTAAAACTGGTGCAGTTCCCGGGTTCGCATGCGGTGTCGGTTTAAAATGCCGTGTTTTCGTGGATTATTCGGTCGCCAACGGCTACAATATGATATGTGGTGCTAACAAAGAAGGATATCATAAAAAGAATTTTAATATTACCCGTGATATTCCTTTGGCAGAAGTTGTTGATATTGCCACGGTTAAAGATGGCGATACCTGTGCCAAATGCGGTGCGCCGCTTGCAATTAAACGCGGGATTGAAGTTGCCAACATTTTCAAATTGGGCGAATTTT
>DLOI01000042.1:14976-15144 GCA_002477185.1 Alphaproteobacteria bacterium UBA7488
GTCGGTTGTCGAAGTGCGTCATGATGATTACGGACCGATTTGGCCGTTGTCTATTGCGCCATGGCAAATCCAAATCAACGCCATGAAATTGGATAACCCAGAGATCAAAGAAACGGCGGAAAAATTGTATAAAAATTTGGAAGCCCTTGGTTTAGAAGTTTTATATGA
>DLOI01000042.1:15215-16918 GCA_002477185.1 Alphaproteobacteria bacterium UBA7488
GGCCGATGGCATGGTTGAATATAAAATTCGTGGTACGGATGAAAAGGGCGCAATTCCCATTGCCGAAATTGCCGACTGGGCCAAAAATTGGATTGATACAGAAATGAAAAAATATAGATAGTGAATTCATATTTTTCCATAAAAAGGCCATTCATTTTACGGGTGGCTTTTTTACTTTAAAAAAAATATTTGACAAATAATATTTTTGTTGATAAAATTATATAGGAAATTAAAAACGACCTTATGGCAAATAATTAGGAGTGTGAAATGGATAAAAAGATTTTAAAAACTTTGGCTGTTACAGCTGCCCTAATGGGATTATCTTCTTGTCAAAATAATGCGGATGTTCGAACAAGCAAAACCGATGATAATATGCCGATGACCTTGGTAGATAAGGAACAGTTGCCGTGTGGCACTTATGGAACTTTAAGGGGGATGTTATATTTCAATACAGATGAAAATCCGGATATTGACGTTGTTGCATGCTTGACTTTGAATAGTAAAGAAAGTGGCGTTTATAGAAATTTACAAAAGGGAACAACAATTTTGAAAAAAGACTTAAGGGCTGCATTGCGTCATTCTGAAATTTATGATGTGCCTAAGTTAAACAGCATAAATTCTTTTAAAAGTATGGAAAAATCAAGATAATTTCTGATTGAATCCAACTATCAAGCGGGAAATGTATCCCGCTTTTTTTATTAATGTGAATTGTGATATTAAATAAAGGGACATTTTTCAAATTTTTAAATTTTGGAAAATATTGATGTTTGAGATGAAATATTAAAACTGTCGTTTTTATTTTTTAGTCTTGTTTAAACTCCTTGTTATTTTTAATTAATCAAATTATTTAACAATTAAATTTAATATATTGATAAAAATAAAAATCCTTTTTTTATAAGGAGGATTTTTAAATTCATTCGGAAATAAATTTATGGTTACGTTTATCTTCTATTCATGTTCACAGTTTTTATTTGAAATGCGTTCGTTGTAATATTATGTGGCTGAGAAATTTCAGTTGTTTCAGCAAAAGAACTGTCAATGACTTCTTTAGAATATGTCGCACCATTTTTCATGTTATATATCAATGCTTCACAGACGGCAGCTGTTTCAAATGATTTAGAATCCCATTTGCAAAGATAACGTTTAGTTGTATTTTTTTTCGGTACATCCAATAAAGCGGAATAAGTATTAAAAACATATACTGAGTCGCGTTGGTTGGCTTCTGTTAAAGATACTAATTGGTTGCCATTTGCTTTTGATTGGTATTGAGGCATGACTATCACTTCTAAATAAGAGGGTAAATCTTTATAAGCATAGGAATGGGTATTTTTAAAATTATATTCAATTAAGCTTTCAGTTAGTTTATCGTGTTCTGCATTATGCACAATACAATCAATTAAACCATCATTATTTGTATCGAAATAATATGCATTATGGATGATTGGATAACTACCGCACCCGTACGTGTAACTTATATCCTTTTTAAACATAAAACGGCTGCGTCATTTTTGTTAATTTCTACTTGTGGTGTTTCATGACAGTTGGTCAAACAAGCGGCTATTGACAACATTGGGATAATTTTATTCATATTTTTCCTTTCTAATTAAGCAAATCTAGAAATATTATATTCCCAATTAGGATATCTGTCAATATTTTTAAAAATTATTCTTCGCTATCCGCAAATGGGGTTCAGAACGCTTGCC
>DLOI01000062.1:0-5905 GCA_002477185.1 Alphaproteobacteria bacterium UBA7488
CACGCCCGAACAATTGCATGACGAATTGCAAAACGTGGTCAAATTAATGGTGTCGATTTATAAAGATTTCGGCCTGACTGATATGACAATTAAATTATCGACGCGCCCCAATGAACGAATCGGGTCGGACGAAATTTGGGATTTCCTTGAAAAAGGGTTGGCCGATGCGATTACCGATATGGGCTATACCTATGATTTGAATCCGGGCGACGGCGCTTTTTACGGGCCGAAATTGGACTTTAAATTCCGCGACGCAATTGGGCGTGAATGGCATGCAATTGTTCGGGCGTGCAAAAAATGTGTGCATCGTCTTGGGTAAAGGCGCGCACACGCAATAACCCGTGAATCGCGCCCGACGCTTCATAACGGTGCACGCGTCCGAATTCGGCAATATATTGCGGCAAATCGCGATAGCTGGTCAAACCATGTTTAAACACCAACACGCCGCCCGGACAGTTCATGGGTTTCAAGGCAAAAGCGCGGTCTTCGACCGTCGTTGTGAACATGTTTTCTTTGTACCAATCCCAATGCCCCGACGTTTCCCACAATACGCGGTTCATTAATTGCGGCGTATTGATTTCGACATAACCGACCGCTTTTTGGCGTTTGCGCATATAATCGATGAGCGTTTGGAAAAAAGTCCACCCGCGCGGATGCCAAAACACGTCGCCGGGGGCATATTCTTCAAAATGGAACAAATCCATTTCTTTGCCCAAACGGCGGTGGTCGCGTTTTTCGGCTTCTTCCAACATCGTGAAATACGCCTTCATGTCTTTTTCGTTAAAGAAAGCCGTTCCGTACACGCGTTGCAACGATTCTTTTGTTGAATCGCCGCGCCAATAAGCGGCCGCCACTTTCGTCAGTTTAAACGCTTTGCCGAGTAGGCCCGTGCGCGGCAAATGCGGCCCGCGACACAATTCGACATAATCGCCTTGCGTGTAAATCGATACTTCCTTAACATCCTCGGGCATATCGCGGATGATTTCAACTTTGTACGGTTCGCCGCGTTTTTCAAAATAAGCCATCGCGTCTTTACGGCTCATCATCTCGCGCACAATCGGATAATCGGCATCGACGATTTGCGCCATTTTCGCTTCGATTTTCGGCAAATCGTCCTCGCGCAAAATAATGCCGGCAAAATCATAATAAAAGCCGTTTTCAATGACGGGACCGATGGTCGCTTTTGCGTTAGGGTACAACGATTCGACCGCGTGCGCCAATATATGGGCAGCCGTGTGGCGTAAAATTTCCAAACCTTGTGAATTCTTGCCGGTAATGATTGAAACAGTCCCCGAGGTTGTAATCGGCGTCATTAAATCTTGCGTTTGGCCGTTAAAAGTAATCGCCAACGCGTGTTTTGCCAAACCTTGAGAAATTTTATTTGCAATGTCCAAGCCGTTAATGCCGGCTTCAAATGACAGCTTTGCGCCGTCGGGTAATTCAATTTCAATCATATTATATATCCTTTTATAAAAAAAATTTGCCCGAAAATACCTTTTGGGACAAACAATCGAATCGTCGGCTTCCACAAAAATCCGCATCTACCAAATGCTGGCTTTTTCAGGCGCTTCAAATCCGCGCACTTTTAAGTGCTTTAAAAAAGGATTTTCGAACCTCCCCATACGACAGGGCAGGATTTAAGTATACGCCCTTTTTTTCAAATGTCAAAGAAATTTAATCTCTTTTTTATCGGCAACGCGGCAAACAAAAAAAATAGTCACTTGGTTGCCCCGCCTTACCGCACATGAATCCCTTTTAAGTCCTGCCAAAAATTCCTTACGGCATGCATAAACCGCCCTTTTTGAAGTGGCAGAACCTTGGTGGGCGTGGGATTGTTTGCCTTGGTTTGTTCCTCCACCTGGGGATGGATGAAAAATGATTTCGGCATTTTCTTTTTCGGACGTTCGGAAAATAGCCGCAAATATTTCGGCACATCGTTCGGCGTCATCACGCGGGGCAATTTCGGCAAAATCACAAACCGTTTTTGCCCGTCCGGCACCTCAACCCCCACAGGCACTTCGGGCAAGCGGCTTTGAAATACATCCAACATATACGTGTGAATCATCCGATGCACCGATTGTTCGATTAAAACAAAATTCGACATATCATTTTCACCGCCGAAAGAAAGCGGCACGCGATGGTGCACATTGTAATCTTTCGGCACAAAACCTTTTTTGGCCTCCTCAATAATTTCTTTCGAAAAAATGCCGTCCAACCGCCCTTGGTAAGCCAACCATTGGACATATTTGTGCCGCGGGCGTTTAAAGCCGCGATGCCTGTCAAAACGTTCATGAAGCGGCACATCCGTCCCGTCCATAACAAATTTGGCAATGTATTCATCGTGTTTGGCACGCGCCGCCGCGGGATTTAACCGTTTGAATTCGATTTGTTCGCACATAATACGGCTGGGAATCGATTCATAATAATAAATAACATTGCCTTTTTCATCATATCTTTTTTTCAACCGCTTATTCCTTTTTAAAAAAACAATTATGAACTTTACCGTCCGCGCATCCGTTTTATGTGGACGGCACAACCCTTTTTAACCACCCTTACGGTCGGCGCCCCTTTTGTCGGGTCGGGTGGCAATTCGCCGCGTTCGCGCTTTTCCTTGATTTGTTCGGCCAAAGTTTTGGGACATTTATCTAAGGTGCGTTCATTATCCGTTCCTTGTGCAATTCCTGCTTTTTCCAAACGGTTTCGTTCATCTTCATATTCTGCATAATCGGTAAAAATCAAACGCATCGTTTGTTCGGTCAACACATACGGAAAAACGGGTATTTCAATGAAAACTTTTTCACCATTGGGAATTTCTTTGTCCGCGGGTTGCGGTTGGATTTTGTTATGCAACAAATCAAACACGCGTTTGTGCAAAAACGGGCGATGGGCATTTTTATGAACCAAAACCATATTTTGAAGTTCATCTTTTCCACCCAACGCAATCGGTATCACATGATGCAATTCAAAATTGTCAGGAAAAAATCCATTGCAGGCATCTTCAATCACTTCGGGCGCAAAGTGTTCATATAAATGCCCGAGTTTGGCAAAATCGCGAATAAATTTATTTTTGGACAAGCGGTTAATTCTGTTTATTTTACGTTCAAGCGATGTTAATTCATACCAATGAATGCGCGCTTTTTTCGTATATTCAACGCGGCGCCAAGCAATTTCATGCGTCGACAGTTGGCGTACTTCATGCAATTTGGTTTTCACGCCTTTTCGCACATTCGAAAAAGAATAAATGGTGTTACCGAATTCATCCGTACGTTTAAGAAGCATTTCGTCCTCGCTGTTTAAAAACCGCACTGTACCACGTTTCATTTAACTTTTTGTGCCTTTTTTTGCCGCTTTCGTTTTCATTGCCAGTCATTTTATTTTGATCGACCGTTGATAATGATTGCAATTGTTCTTTTAACTGAGCTTTTACCGACGGAGTTTCCAAGGTATTTTGTTCGGATGTTTGGATTGTATCTTGTACGTGTTTTTTTTCGTTCGGTAGCTGTTGAGGTGCCGTTTTTTCCTGAGACAGCATTAACAAATCGTCAAACCCGTTAAAATAATCGGCGATATTTTTTTTCGTCAAAACCGGGGGCAAAACGGGCATTAAGACATAATGTGCCTTGGCAATTTTATGTGGTTCATTTTCTATAAAAAAAGCTGCCAGTGCATTCGTTGTCAATTGGTGAAGCCGTTCATGCAATCGCCCTTGAATAAGGGTGATATTGTCCGAATAATTTCTTCCGCCGAGGCAAATCGGCATCTTATGATGCAAATTAAAACCACGCGGTTTGAATCCGAAATTTTCAGCCAATTCGATCACTTTGCGATTAAAATGATTGTCCATTAACCCTTTTCGGGCAAAATCCCGCACAATATTGTGATTTTGAATATGATACCGTTTCACAAAGCGCGGGCGTTCCAATACCTTTATAAGTGCATTTTTAACACGCCTGGCCATTAAAGAATTTGAAATAAGCGGGATGATAGATGGGTTCAACTTTCTGTCGCATGCAAACATTTTTCTGTTAAGTTTGCGTTGTTCGCTTGATAAAAACCTGATAGGGATTTTTTCGCAACTAACTCCTTTTTTGACCGCCTTAAAGGACCATACGGCATCACCGTGTTTATTAAAAGTCAGATTTAATTTTGTTTCGTCAAAAGTAAAATCTTGTCTTTTCATGGCATCCTCACACAAAAACGGGGTTTTATTTTGTCTACGTTTTATTATACACGAATTTGGGATGTCTGTCAAAGAAGAAAACGGCAAAATGCATCCAAAAAAGCTTATAAATTATTTTTGATTCTTTTTCGGGCGTTTTATGACATTCTTTCGTATATGGCTGCATAAAATTAACCCGCGGCGCCTGACAATAACCATATATTTTTGGACATAAACGCTGAATTTAAGAATCCATAGTTTGATTTGGCGCAGGCTCGCTTTTGAAAAAAATCCGATTCGTATTGTCATTTTTTTGATATTCGGCAAAACGGTTTGAAATTTAACCTCAATTTTTTGCATTAAAGAGTGCGCATGGCGCACAAAATTTGTAAACCGTTCAAACATACGGCGCGCCAGCTGTGCCGATTGTTCAAAAAGGCGACGCCAATTCCAAGTCAACGGGTTTGTCAAATGCTTGGACACCAATACAATCAACACCGATGCGATGATACAGGCGGTGGCATAAACGATTTGGTCGGTAAAGGGTTCTTTAAAAACCATAATGCCGACAAAGACGGCCGTCAGCGGTTGCAAAGCGCCGAAAATCGCGGTCATCGTCGACCCGATTCTTTGTATTGCCGCAATCAAAGCTAAATTGGAAATGACGGTTGAAAACAAAATCAATCCGGCAAGTGACAACAAATCGTGCGGGTCAATCGAAAACCATTGAAAATTTTGAGTGCCGATGGCATAAGCCAATGAATACAACGCCCCGAAAAATAACGCGTAAAAAGTGAATTTCAACGGCTCCATTTCATTGGCTTTTGTTTTATTGGTTGCGACAATGTATGACGCATAAAACAACGCCGAAACCAACACGATGATAATGCCGGCCGTACNNTTACCGGATTTCACACCGCCGCCACCTGAGAGCAAGGACACGCCGAATACTGCCAAGAAAATAGAAATCCCAACCCAAACCGATTTTTTTTCGCCAAAAAAAGTGATCATCGCAACGGTAACGAAAACGGGATATAAAAAATACAAGCTGGTTGCCAAACCGCTGTCCAAAAAGTTATATCCCCACATTAAAAAAAAGCTGCACCCGACATTTAAAAATGCTAAAATACCCAGTAACGGCAAATCTTGATAGGTAATTTTTAATGATTTTTTCATCAGGCGCATTACTAACGCAATCACGGCCGCCGCAAAAATATACCGATAAAACACGACATTGTTAAAATGCAACCCTTGTTTCATTAACGACACGGAAAATAACGGAATGACGCCAAAGGTTATTGCCGAAATCAAAGCGCACACAACACCGATTGCGTAATTCATAAGCCCCTCATTTTTAATCGTTAATGAAAACGTTGTACGCTTATTCGAAGGATAAAGCAAGCAAAATTTACCCCCTCTTGGCGGTTTTTATAATCATGTCGGCGCGAAAGTTTTTTTGCCGTTATTTTTATCCGAAAATTGCCGCTTTTGGGCATGCGAAAATAAGTTAAAATTATTCTTCTTCGTCACTGTCGCCGGGCGTGGAATCCAAAGCATAGCCCGCCGAACGGACGGTGCGGATGATATCCTTTTCCCCGCCTTCGTTCAGCGCGCGGCGCAAACGGCGGATATGCACGTCAACCGTGCGCAATTCGACATGAATCGACCCGCCCCAAACCAATTTTAAAAGCTCTTCGCGTGATAACACAATACCCGGCTTTTCCATTAAATATTGCAATAACCGAA
>DLOI01000062.1:5930-9179 GCA_002477185.1 Alphaproteobacteria bacterium UBA7488
GCATCACGCGGCGTTTGGCAAAATCCATCGTTAAATCTTCAAACATTAAATTATCGTGTTTTTCTTGCGGTGCCACGCGGCGTAACAAAGCCACAATCCGTGCCATCAATTCGGGGATAGAGTACGGCTTGGTCATATAATCGTCAGCACCATAGGATAAACCGCGCACTTTATCGGCTTCATNNCGCCCTTGGCCGTCAACATGATAATCGGCGTATTGCGCAATTCATAGGATTTGCGAATATCGCGGCACAAATCAATGCCTTGGACATTGGGCAACATCCAATCGAGCAAAATTAAATCGGGTTTTTCGGCCATAGCCATCGGCATCACTTCCTTGCCATCCATCGCAACGATTGTTTCATACCCTTGCTTTTCCAAATTGTATTTAAGCAGTGTTACCAAACCCGCTTCATCTTCAACAATCATAATTTTGGTCACTTCTTATCTCCTTTTATCCTCTACAGTGTACACAACACGTGCATTTTAACCTATTTTCCTCATCTTACAATTCCAACTAAGGCTTGCCTCAACAATTATAAATTGTTTTCGCGCGCCAAGTTTCATTGGCTTGCTCGAAAAAAATGTCCCCCGGACATTTTGTCCCTGCGCGCTATTTACAACACTCGTCAACAACTTTTGCCTCGTTCGGGGTCACTCTTGTACTCCTTTTCTTGGGGAATGCGCTTGTTTAATCATTCAAAAAATCAAACGCCTTTTAATTTTTCAATCGCTGCTGCCTTGGAACGCGCGCCGAAGATATAACTGCCCGCTACCAATATATCAGCCCCCGCCAATACGCAAGCGGGCGCCGTAATATCCGTAATGCCGCCGTCGACTTCGATTTGCACCTTTTTGCGCCCGATTAACGCCTTTAATTCGGCAATTTTTTTAATCGCTTGTTTTTCAAAAGCCTGCCCGCCGAAACCCGGCTCAACCGACATGATGAGCACTTGGTCAATGTCGGGCAAATACGGGATTAAATCGCTGACCTTCGTGTGCGGTTTAATGGATAACCCGACCTTTTTATGATGTTTTTTAATTTGCGCAATCAAGGACGGCGTATCGTCGCAACATTCCAAATGGACGGTAATGATATCCGCCCCCGCCGCCGCGAATTGGTCAATAAAATCGGACGGATACGCCATCATCAAATGCACATCGAACGGCAAATCGCTATAGGGGCGTATCGCTTTGACAATCGGCGGCCCGAACGTGAAATTCGGCACGAAATGCCCGTCCATCACGTCCACGTGAATCATATCGGCACCGGCGCGTTGCAAAGCCCGCACATCCCGCCCTAAATTGGCAAAGTCGGCACTTAAAATACTGGGCGATACCAACACATTTTTTCGTTTTTGTTTCATAACGAAAAGTATAATGAAATTCATCTCTGAAATCAAGCGGATAGTTTAAGCCCAAACTTTAAATATTCTTGGCTGAATAAAATAAAGGCTTTGAGATGTAAAACGTTCTTACAAATCTGAGTTATAGGCTTACATTTGTACAAGTCGTCACCCATAAAAAATGTATCTTTACAATAGCGGACAAAAAATACAAATGCGCAGATGTTATGCAAAGTAAATTATTAAAGTCGTTAGAATCCTATCAACAATCGTTTAATTGCATGATTTATGTTCATTAAAAAAATGCCGGCGTTTACAAAAACAGCCAGCGCCCATAGGATGCAAAGGCAAAAAGTTTAATCAAGCAACTGTATTTAATCCTTTAACCTTTTATCAACGGCTGAAAATTTTTCCAAGAATATTTAAAATTTCCCCGTGGCTTTCTTCGGGCAAAATGCCAACTTTTTGAGGCAATTGCCCTTTATCAACCGTTCGAATCATATCGAGTGCAATTTGCCCCTTTTTGCCCTTCAATCCGATGACAACGCGGCATGGCAAACGCCGTTCAAATGTCGTAATGGGGGCAATCATCACATATGGCAACGCATCATTCATTTCATTCGGAGAAATAATCAGGCATGGTTTTTGGACGCCCGATTCGTCACACATAAACACTTCAAAACGTTTTACCATTGCCATTCTCCCTTTTTAATAAACGGGGCTTTGTTGAATTCGGCGGACAATTGCGCCTCCCAATTTTCGCGCACGGATGTCACGGGCGACAACAAAACGGTCTTTTGTTTGACTTCCAATTCGGCTTCTTTTTGAAATCCGCATTCGACCAAAACTGTTTTGGGCAATCGCACGCCCCAAGAATTCCCGATTTTGGTTAATTTAATGCGCATGTTATTTCCCCTTTCTGAAAATGTCCGCCAAAACCATATACAAACGGCCGACATCCGACCCAACCAAAATGCTCATCAACAAATCGGCGTCATTTTGTTTGGCAGCCTTAGTCATGCCTTCAAATTCGCCCATGTAATGTGTAACGGCTTTTTTGAATTCGGCGTTGTTTTTATATAACTCTTTGATTTTCTTAACTTGACCGGTGGATAATTCTTTTGTTATGTGTCGCATAAATGCCGCTTTGTCGCCGTTATTATAGCGTTGCCACAATAGTTCTTGTGTTCTGGGCGCAAATAATTTGGCCATGTCGACCGAAAAAGCTTGTAACCTGTCTAAAATGATTTTGGCTTCTTTTAAAAAGTCTTCGCTTGTCTGTTGTTTCAACTTGCCGCCCGTTTGAATGTCCAGCTCTTTGGCATTTTGCACAATCGTTTGCGACAAACTTTCCATGTCTTGCTTAATCACATCCACCGTTTTTTGCATGCGATGAGCCTTTTCGTCAAACAAAATGCCGACATCGCCCATCTGCTATTGTGGCAACGCTATAATANNTCTGAGAACCGGCCGCGTCCGCTACCTCAAACAACCCTTTGGCATTTTCGGCAAAGGTCGCTTCAATCACGCGCACGCGGTTGGCGGTCTTTTCAACCTCTTGTTCCAACATGTCGCCGTGAGCCTTAAACACAGCCAAAACTTTTTCCAAATTGCTAAACAAGCGGGCATTTTGTTCTTTCGCACCTTTTTCATAAGTATCAATCGCGCCGACAATGCGTTCGCTTTCGTTTTCAAGCAGAGTCGTAATTTCATGCGCTCGACCCAATGCCGTTTGCGTTGCGCCGTTTGATGTTTCCAACGCCGTTTGGATTTGTTGGATTTCGCCGACGTTTTGAGACAATGCCTGAGCCAAAGACCCAACCGTTTCGACCGTTTGGGCGGTCACTTGCCTGAGCTCGGCGGCTTGTTCGGCAAATAGGGATTTGGAAAAAGTTTTGGCTGT
>DLOI01000062.1:9192-20878 GCA_002477185.1 Alphaproteobacteria bacterium UBA7488
ATGCGTGGATGTGGTCGGCGATTTCTTTGACCGACCCGATGGTTTGCGTGTCAACATGGTTGATAATCGTGCTTAAATCATCAATCCATTGTTTTAAATCGCCGCGCACTTGGTTGGTTTGGTTTTGAACGCCGGCAAAGACAGTTCGAAATTCTTTGATTTGTTCGCGCAGCGCATCGGTCAGCGTTTTGGTATAAACGGCGCCTTCTTCGGTCGGATAAACCAATTCGTTTAAATAAGATTGCAATGTTTGAGATTCATATGACAGCAACGCCGAACGGTCAAAATAGGCCGCCACCAAGCCGGCCAAAACAATTGGCAACAACAATCCGCACGTCCCGCCAACAAATTCGGCCGGAGACAAATCGCCGCGGTTTGCCCACCACCCCGAAGATAACAAATAATCAACGACAAAAAAGAACCAAATTAACGAAAAGACGCCGGCAATCAACGCGCCTTTTTTTTGCCAAAACGACGGCGGCGTCGGTTTGTCCAAATCCGAAAAAAGTTCGTCCGCCTGTTTTGATTTTTGTTTTATCATTTTCATGCTCCTTGCCTTTTTAATCGCCGCTCAAACGGCACAGCCATAACCTCTTTATCCAAAATACATGCGCGGGTGCTTTGTGAGGCGTTTAAGCCTTTGTTTGTGTAAGCCCCCTTTGCCTGTTTAAAAATTATACAAAAGTATTGGACTTAAAATGTACAGAATTTCAAATTGTTCCGCGTTCTTAACAAACAGTTTAATCAGAAATGCGGCATAAATCAATCAAAAAATTAAACAATGTAATTACGAGGTAAAAAAATTATATAACGTTTTGATTTTCAATGATATTAATATTTAAATATTCCAAAGCGAAATTTCGGCAACTTTATATAAGCTTAAAATTAACCTGCTCAGAATAATGTAATTATTAAGTAATTACAATTATTATACATGTAATTACTTCCTTTTATGGACGAATGACTAACACGTTGTAAATCAAAGCTTTAAACGTGTAAAATCAATTTCTTGAGTGTTGCTTTCCAACACCAAATCGGCGTTTAATTGATTTTTAAACCACGTAATTTGGCGTTTGGCATAATTGCGCGTGGCTTGTGTCGACGCACCAACCATTTCCTCACGCGTTATCTCGCCGTTTAAAAAGGCGGTTATTTGGGCGTATCCGATGGCTTTTTTCACACCGCCGCCGGGGTTTTGTTCGTTGAGCGCGGCCACTTCGTCAATCGCGCCATGGTCCAACATCTTTAAAAATCGCGCATTGCACCGCTGATACAATACATCGCGGGGTGGATTAAGCCATATTTTGACAAATTCGGCTTGAACATATTTTTTACGCGGTTGGCGTTGAAACCAAGCCAACGGTTTGCCCGTTGCCCATTGAACCTCTAACGCACGTCTGAGGCGTTGCGGGTCAACCGCCGTACAATCCTTTACATGGGCTTTAACGTCATCCAACGGCATTTGGCGTACACGTTCGCGGATTTCGGGCGGTACATCGGGAATTTCATTGATTCCGTTTATCAAAGCATCAATATACATGCCTGTACCGCCGACCACGACGGGATTTTGTATGTGTGCCAACGCGTTGGCGGCGCGTTCCAACCAATTTAAAACCGTTGAATTTTGATGGCAATTCAAATAGCCGTATAAATAATGGGGGGTGCCTTGCATGTCTTCATTTGTCGGGCGAGCGGTCAACAACGGCAAATCGGCGTATACTTGCACCGAATCGGCATTCACAACGGCGCCGTTTAAAGTGCGTGCCATTTTGAGAGCCAAATCCGACTTTCCGCTGGCCGTGGCACCGGCAATCACGATTATTTTTTTCATGTCAACCTTTCTAAAACAAGCTTGCAAAAAGCATATCCGAATATCGGCATGTGTTCAAGATAAAAAATATTGTTTTGTTTTTTTATAAAAAACGCTATACTGCACGATATCATACGAAAGGAACGGCCATGTTTATGAAATGGATTGCCGCTTTTTTGTTATTGGCCGTAACCGCTTGCGGGTTTACGCCGTTATATGCGACGTTGGATGACAAACAAGTGACCAACAAAACGGCCGAAATCAACATTGTGCCGATTGACAATTATATGGGGTATTTGTTGCAAACAAATTTGCGCAACCAATTAAATCCCGAACAAATCAAAGCGCCCCAAAATTACGATTTAATCGTCACATTGCCCGAACCGCTGATTAGTGACCAAAACATTCAAGAAGATTTCTTTTCCAGCCGCGAACGGATTATCCAAAAAGCCAATTATAAACTGATTGACCGTAAAACAAAACAAGTTTTAATTGACACAACAACCAGCGCGACGGGTTCGTACAATATTACATTGGAACCGTATGCAACCTATATGTCCAAAGAACGCGTGCGGGAAAACTTAATTAAAATTTTGGCACAAACGATATCGACACACGTTATTTCCTATGTGCGCAAAGAGGTTCATTCGTGAAGGCAAAACCCTATCAAATCAATGCTTTGCAACGCGAAATAACCTCTTCGTTTTTGGGGGCTTTGGTGTATGGCGCCGATTTTGGCGTTGTGGATGATACGGCGCAAACGATTGCCAAATTAATTACGCCCGATTTAAAAGACGAATTTGCCGTTGTGAAAATAACGCCCGCAAAATTTAAGGAAAACCGCCTTATCGCCATAGATGAAGCCAATATGCCTTCGCTGATGGGCGGGCGGCGTTTAATTTGGGTCAAGGAAGCCGACGGGGCGTGCAGTGAAATTATTGAACGGGCGGGCGAATTAATCAAAACAAACGCCTTTATTTTAATCACGGCCGATAATTTGCCCAAAAACAATGCGTTAAGGGTGGCGGGCGAAAACCATCCCAAATTTTTAACCGTTGCGTGTTATGCCGACGAAGAAAAAGACATTTCAAACACCATTCAAACTTTTTTGCGCGAAAACGGCTATACGGCATCAAATAATGCATTGGTTTTATTAAGGGAACGCCTGACCGAAAACCGGTTGACCACCAAACGCGAATTGGAAAAGCTCATCACCTATATGGGCGATATAAAACAAATCGAAGCCGATGACGTTTTGGCCGTGTCCACCGTATCGTTATCTTCATCGTTTGACGATTTATGTTTGGCGGTGGCGTCCGGCAATCAAAAAGCGGTACAGGAAAATTACGATTTATTGTTAAGCGCGGGCGAATCTCCCGTTGCCATCGTGCGCATTTTAATGGGATATTTCAATCGATTGTTGATGGGCGTGACGGCTGTCGCAAAGGGCGAATCCCCCGATTTGGCGGTTAAAAAAGTATTGCGCGCGGCTCAATTTAAAATGGAACCGGCGGTTAAAACACAATTGCGCATTTGGAAAAAAGATTGGATTATCAAGGCTTTATTCCTATTATCCGATACCGAAAAACAAACAAAGACATCCGCTATGCCCCCTGAACTGATGTTGGCAAGGGCTTTAATATTATTAACCTCCGTTCCGGCCAAAGCACGCCGTTAGGGACTTTTGACAAATTAAATCAAATATAAGTAATTAAATCTTTGATTATATTACATTCTTTTTTTTGCATCCCCCATAGCGTTTACAAAAAAATGACATTTGTCAGCCACTCGCCGAACAATAGGAAATAACCATCATGCATTGGCAAGAAACGGTTGCATTTTTCATAATATCGCTTAATTCTTTTACGTTCAAGTATATATTTAATATAGGGTGTAGACGGCCTTTTCGAAACGATTAAAAGGCTGTCGTTTGACAAACGGCACGTTTTATCAGTGTTTTAAAATTTGTTGATTGCGTTTATCGGCCACTTGCGCATCAACGACACGCGTCCCGCCCATGTGTTTGATAATTTTATGACAACCTGTTATCTTTTTAACATCTTTACGCTCTTGATGAGTTTGTTTATCACACATATCACCAAACGAATCAAATAATTTCATTGGATGTTTGTCTGCCGTCGCGGCATCCGGATAACTTTGGTTAATCGCCGATTGTTCACAAGAACATGCATCAAAAGGCGCATTTTGTACCCGTTTGATTTGTTCACCGCTTTCAACTTGATTAAATCGAACTATTCGCTTTTTAAAGCGGGCAAAGTGCGGCGTTTTCGGATAACACAATCGGTCAATTTGTTTTTTAAACCACCCGAACAAACCGTCATAATTGCCCAGCAAGGTACGCGCATTCACATCCGCCGAATATTTGTTTGAACATTGCCTGTCGTGAAAGCTTGTGCCATCAAAAACAATACGTTTCATGTCTTTTACTTTCATAGTTTTATCCTTTTTATTTTTCCTACATCGACTGCGCCCTTTGGTTTGACACCTCATTATAAAACCAAATGAAACAAAATTTACCCCTTTGGTAACACATGGACGCCAAACCTAAATTCACGACGGCATCTTTTGCAAATTATCGTAAAAATGATTTCCGAGCCAGTGCTTGCTTGATAAATAACAGCTGAGTGACGCTTGACGTTCTGTAGCAATCGCACGCGGCCAGCAATCCGACAAAACCGATAACAATGCGTTTAAATTCTTTTGAAGCTTTGTTTGACATTATTTCCTTTCCTTTCACAATTCTGATAATTAACAGTATAATTAAAATTTAGGACCTTCTCAAGCATTAAAAAAGGGCAATGGATTTAATTTAAAATTTTATTCAAATTAAATCAATTGCCGATAGTTAACATTTTGGGTTGTTTGCGATAAGATTTTTGATTTTTTCTCAGGAACTTTTAACAAAATTTCTAGCCATACATCATTTCACCCGCTTTTCGTTTGAAATGTATCGTTAGAAGAGTCTTGCACGTTACCCGATAAATGCTTTACCCTTCCAACGCGCCGCCGTTGGTTAAGCGTTGCAAAATGACATCCAATATTTCCAATGATGCAAATTGCACAACGACCTGCCCTTTTTTGCCGTTCCAATTAATCGAAACGGGCGCGTTTAACAAGCCGCCCAACTCATTTTCCAAAGCGGCAATATCGCTGTCTTTTTGGCGCAACTTTTGAACACCCGAGGTTTTGGCGTTTTTACGACCCGCAACGCCGCCTTTGGATGTAACTAATTTTTCCGCTTGGCGGACATTCAATCCCTTTTGGATGATTTCTTCGGCCAATGCTTCCGCATTTTCGGCATTCAACAACGCGCGCGCATGCCCCGTTGTCAATTGTTTATTTTCAACCAAATGTTTAATCGTTATCGGCAAATCTAACAATCGCATCATATTGGCAACATGGCTGCGGCTTTTGCCGACAACTTTGGCTAATGCGTCTTGCGTATAATCAAATTCTTGCAACAATCGTTTATACCCTTCGGCTTCTTCCAATGGGCTTAAATCTTCGCGTTGCAAATTTTCAATGAGCGCCACTTCCAATGTGGCTTGGTCATCAAATTCCTTGACAATAACCGGCACTTCGGACAGTCCCGCCAATTTTGATGCACGATAGCGCCGTTCGCCGGCGATAATTTCATAGCGGGCGTTCAAAGTGTGTGTGGTACGCACCAACAATGGTTGCAAAACGCCTTTTTCGCGAATGGATTCAACTAAATCCGTCAAGGCTTCTTCGGTAAACAAACGGCGCGGTTGAAATGGGCTGGGTACCAAATCCGCCAAAGAAACGGTTATAATCCCCGCAACGGGCGTGGCAGGCGTTATATCCAAATCCTCGCCCATCAAAGCGCTTAACCCCTTACCCAAACCGATTTTTTTATCCATGTGCAAACTCCTTTTCGCGTTTTAAAACTTCTCCCGCCAATTGAATATAACTTTGCGCCCCCACGCTGCGGAAATCATACAACATAACCGGTTTGCCGTGCGACGGGGCTTCGGGCACCCGAACATTGCGCGGAATGACCGTGTTGTAAACTTTCGTTCCGAAAAAATCACGCACGTCATTAATGACAGATTTGGCCAAATTTGACCGCCCGTCGTACATCGTCATCACAATGCCGTGCAAATCTAAGGTATTATTGAAATTCTTTTTAACCCGTTCGATTGTTTTCATTAAATCGGCAACCCCTTCCAAAGCCAGATATTCACATTGGACAGGGACAATCACGCTGTTCGACGCGACCAAAGCGTTCATTGTCAATAAGCCGACAGCCGGCGGGCAATCAACAAAAATATAATCGTATTCATGCACGCCTTCCAAAGCTTTTTTTAGGTAAAATTGCGGATTTTCCATATCGGCCAATTCAATATCGACACCCAACAATTCTTTGCTGGCCGGAATAACATCCAAATACGGAATAATTGTTTTTTGTGCGCTGGATGCAACCGTGTCTTGGCCGGTCAAAACCGTGTACGAATTTTTGCCGCCCATCGCGCGTTGCAAACCGACGCTGACCGTCGCATTGCCTTGCGGATCCAAATCAATGATTAAAACCTTTTTTTCCAAAGCTGCAATTGCCGTTGCCAAATTCACGGTCGTCGTTGTTTTGCCAACGCCGCCTTTTTGATTAGACACAGAAAAAATGCGCGGTTTGCGTTTCATATGTGTAATTCTCCTATTTTTAAAATCACGCCGTTTTCGGCCGTTTTGCTTTTTATTTTTTCCAAATGGCATGGATACGGATTATTTGAAATTTCATCATCAACCCGTTCGCCTTTTAAAAACAAACAAGTGGTTTGCGGATTAATAAAGCCCTGCCCCAACTGAATCAAAACCTTTAGTTCCTTTAAGGCGCGCGCCGTCACAACATCGACAGCGTCCAGTTTGACATTTTCCAACCGTTCATTTAAAACAGAGGCATTTAACCCAAATTCGCGGATACATTCTTTTAAAAAAATGCTCTTTTTGATATCGCTTTCAACAAAGTAAATATCGGTCAAAGGCCCTGTTAACGCTTTATTCATAATTGCCAACACAACGCCCGGAAATCCGCCGCCCGTTCCCATGTCAACCAGCTTTTTGGCTGTGCTTGGAATATATTCGAACAATTGGGCGCAATCCAAAATATGACGGTTCCAAATGTCACTTGTCGTCGTAGGGGAAATAAGGTTGACGGATTTTTGCCATTTCAAAACAAAGTCTTGAAATTGCCTTAATACCGGTTCTGCAGCCCCCAAATAAATTGCGTCTTGTTTCACGTGAAACGTCCTTACTTCAAATAAAAAACACATTGTTTCATGTGAAACAATGTATCTTTTTTTGGATTTATTTGCAATATTATTTATTCATAAATGATTTTTATTTTAGAAGTATTTGAACAATTTGCCGTTTTTGAATCGACACCGTTGATGAATATCTTCAGCGCCCCTAACCCCGGAGAGGTTAATTTTTGGCACAACGAAGCCTCAATATGGTTAAATTCGACATAAAAAGTTTGTCCGTTATCCGACCCGAGTGACCAATCCATCCCGGGAAAGGGATTTTTGCCACTGACTGCCGTCCGATTTAATCCCGCATAACCGCCGATATGGTTCATTTTAATATCCATTACCAACAGATTTAAATTTTGGATAATTTGATTTTGCTTCAACGCATTCATGCCTTGCGAAGTGGCTTTGACACCTTGCTTTGCCATTTGCCCGCCAATTCCCATTGACCCGATTGTGTCGATTAATTGTGCCCGAACGGTTGCGACATTTCCCAAAAGGCAAATTGCTACCAACGCTGATACAAGAATTCCGCTATTCATTTTTTTTAAGAAACTCCCCATATATTATTTTTAATTTGTCTAACAAATTCAATATGTTGTTTTTCTTCTTCCTTATCTAAAACAAACACGCGCGGCGCATGGAATTCTTTTTGACGAACCGCCGGCGTATCCGCGTGCTTAATTTCATTAACCACCGGTGCCGACATTTTATCTAAGACAAGCCCCGGTTCACGACCGCCGATAAGGTCCAAATAAACTTCGGCCAACAATTCGCTGTCCAACAACGCGCCGTGCAAGGTACGCGCGGTATTATCAACATTAAACCGTTTACACAACTCGTTTAAGTTCACGCGGGAACCGGGGAACTTTTGGCGCGCCATGACTAACGTGTCAATGACACGGTCAAAGGACAAAAGCTCTTTATCCACCCAAGACAATTCGGCGTTCAAAAACTTCATATCAAACGGCGCATTGTGAATAACAAGCTTAGAATCCGTACCGATAAACGCCAAAAAATCATCGGCGATGTCTTTAAAAATCGGCTTATCGGACAAAAATTCTTCGGTCAACCCGTGAACGGCCACCACTTCTTCGCTTAAAGCGCGTTGGGGATTGATATATTGGTGGTAAGTGCGCCCCGTCGGCAAGTGGTTAATCAGCTCAATACACCCGATTTCAACAATGCGATCGCCGGCAAAAGGGTCCAAACCGGTCGTTTCGGTATCCAATACAATTTCTCTCATATCCCATTCCTATAATTGAAGAACCTATAGTATAAAGCAAATCATCCACAATGGCAAGCAAAGTTGTGCATAAGTGATAATTATGTGGATAAGTCGCTTATTTTACGACCAAACGGATGCGTTGTGGCAAGTTGTCCTATTTTATGCTTTTTTTGTGCACACACGTTTTAGGGGAAATTTCAGCGGGAAAATCGACAAAAAAAAATAAAAAAGTGCGCAATCTTAACGATTCGTATCGGCCGATAAAAAACGTCAAGAAAAAAATTAAAAAGTTATCCCCTGTTTGCACAACACTACTACTACTATTTTTTTTATATATATAATTGGCAGGTTGCCTGTGGATGAATGTCAAACCAAAACTTTTAAGGTACTCTCCACCCATAAAAATCAAGTTTGCTCGGCAATTCAAGCTTGCACGGGGTTTTAAAGTATGTTAAACTGGCGGCAAATCATTTCGGAGCAAACAGATGTTGAAATTTTATAATACCAAAGTNNAAGTTCATAACGTTCAAGAATTTATCCCGGCAACTCCCGGCAAAGTCAAAATGTACGGATGCGGCCCGACCGTTTATAATTTGGCGCATATCGGCAATTTGCGCGCCTTTGTGTTTTATGATCTATTGAACCGTTATTTGCGCTATAAAGGTTTTGACGTCACGTTTGCAATGAATGTCACCGACGTGGATGATAAAACCATTCGCGATTCGGCGGCCAGTGGAAAAACTTTAAAAGAATTTACCAAACATTATGCCGATTTGTTTTTCAAAGATTGGGATACGCTCCATTTAAAACGCCCCGATCATGTGATTTTCGCAACCGATGAAATCGACGCGATGATTGATTTGGTTCAAAGGCTGCTTGACAAAGGTTTTGCATATAAGGCACCATCGGGCGACATATTTTTTCGGATTTCAAGTTACCCTGAGTATGGAAAAATGGCGGGAATTGATGCGTCGCGCCTGTTAGCCAATGCGGACGGACGTTTGGCCGACGAATATGAAAAGGAAGACGCCCAAGATTTCGCACTGTGGAAGGCATGGACCGAGAGGGATGGCAATAATTATTGGGACGCGCCGTTTGGACGCGGGCGGCCGGGGTGGCATATCGAATGTTCGGCGATGGCGCGCAAGTATTTGGGACAACCGATTGATATTCACACCGGCGGCGTCGATTTGGTGTTCCCGCACCATACGAATGAAGATGCGCAATCCGTATGCGCGTACGGCGGCGAATTTGTGCGGTATTGGATGCATAACGGGCATATTACCGTCAACGGCGAAAAAATGAGCAAGTCTAAGGGTAACAGCTATACATTGACCGACTTGCTCAATAAAGGATATGCACCCGAAGCCATTCGTTATGAGATTATCAAAGCCCATTATCGCCAGCGCATGGACTTTAATGAAGGCAATATGGTCGGCAACCAAACCGTTATAGACCGTCTTGGCGAGTTTTTAAGGCGCCTTACAGACGTAAAAGGCAAAAATGGATGGGATGGTTTGCAAAATGCTATTTCGCGCGCTGAGGGGGCTTTTGAACGCGGTTTGGATGATGATTTAAATATGTCTGTCGCGTTGGCCGGCATTTTTGAGTTCATGACCGAGGTTAATAAGCACTTTGACAGCTTGTCCGAACAAGATGCTAAGCAAATTACCGACCTGATGCGCCGTTTCGATACGGTATTGGCCGTTATGCCGCAAATCAAAGAAGAAACATTGGCGCCCGAATTGCAGGCTTTGATTGACAAACGCCNNTTGGCTAAAGATTGGGCTGGGGCCGATGCGTTGAAACAAGAATTGTTATCCAAAGGCATTGAAGTCAAAGACACGCCCGCAGGCCCTGTTTGGCGCAAACTGTAACTTGGGATAAAATAGTTGACAAACACCGATAATGGGTATAAACTCTTTTGATATCTGATGATGAAATCGGGAGGAATTATGGACAAGTCAACGCTTATATTCGGGTTGTTTGCTTTAGGGGCCCTCGGAAGCGGCCTTAAAGCTTATCAAAGTTATGAAAAATTAAATGCTTACGGGCAACAAATGGAACAAGAACATGCGTCGCATGCTTTGACTTTGACGGATATTAAACAACAAATTCAAAGCAATATGGATATGTCTTTGTTTATGGCGCCTTGCCATGAAACCATTAAATCGACGCAGTATTATTTTAAATCTGCCGACGGGCAAAACGAAACCTTTACATTAAAAGTCGATGCATGCGCATATGATAAAAATTATCAAACGGATGTTATTGAATTTAAAGGAAAAACACATACATTGAAGGAGTGGATAGCCTTAACCGGCGGCGATTATTCAAATTTTAAAAGGGTTGAAAAGGCTCCCGTTTATGTGCAAGGGCAATATATTAAAAATTTGAACACAAGATAATTGCGGCAAAACATTCTGAAGACTGCTTAAATTATAAAATTTTTAATGTTTAATAAATAAAACCCCCTGATTTTAGAGGGGGTTTTATCGGATTAAATGAAATCGCCTTAGTTGCTTTCGGTGACGGATACGCGTTTAAGTTTGTAATTAAGGCTTGATTCAATCGGATTGCCGTCTTGGTCCAATGCTTCGAGCGTATCATTGTTCAAAATTTGGTATTGTTGCCCATCATCTATAAGCTCATACCGTGGCGGATTTGTGTTATATTTCCAAGACCCTTTGGACGTAAAAGAACTGTCGCGGTCAATATAAACCGTCTGTAATTGATACGTTTGGTCGGGATATAATGTTAAAGTCGTAATGATGCCCGGGCAATCGGCACAAGGCAGCGTGCCTTCAAATTCGGCAGCGTTTTCAAGCATTTCGCCGGGATTCATCGGCGTTTGTTCAGGCATGTTTGTCCCCTGCCCGTTTAAATTGTTTTGAGCGTTATTTGTGCTTGCGGTTGCCGATGTTGTATTGGAATTTTGAGTCGAATTTGCCATCGGTGCGGCCTCTTCAATAACTACGCTTTGCGTTTCATCAAGCGGCGTTAATACGTTTTTGGTCACACTCATGTACCAAGCTATGACAAGCAAGCCGATTGCAATTAAAATAAGTATCCAAGTTGAAGCGGATGAATTTTTCATAATGTTCCCCCTTTTGCCATTAAATTCATTATCTGCTTGTTTTTATAAAGGTTTTTACCGATTGAACTAACGGACACTTTACCATTTGCCGCCTGTCACAAAACTGTGCCGCCCCATTGCGTCGACGGATAAACCCTTTATAAACAAAGCTAAAACCCTTTAATACTTAGGTTTTTATTTTCGTTTTTCAAGTAAATATTTTTCAACGCTTAAAGCCGCCACACATCCCGTTCCGGCAGCAATAATACTTATTTTAATTGCAATCG
>DLOI01000062.1:20938-24066 GCA_002477185.1 Alphaproteobacteria bacterium UBA7488
CTGTCGGAAATATCAATTTGTCCCGTGAACAATCCGGTATTCGGCGTATTGCCGATGGCGACAAAAGCGCCGTCGACGGGCAAAATCGACATATCGCCCGTTTTAACATTTTTGATTTTTAACGATTTTAATTGTTGGTCGCCGACAAATTCTTCCACTACGGAATCCCAACGGATTGAAATCTTTGGATGAACAAGCAATTGATTTTGCAAATGTTTTTCTGCTTTTAATTCATCGCGGCGATGGATAAGTGTCACTTTGTCGGCAATTTGCGCCAAATACAGCGCTTCATAAACGGCCGAACTGCCGCCGCCGATGACCGCTACGTTTTTGTTGCGATAAAAAAAGCCGTCGCATGTCGCGCAAATCGATACGCCATGCCCTTTAAATTTATCTTCGCCTTTGGCACCCAACCATTTGGCCGAAGACCCTGTCGCAATGATGACGGCGTCAGCCGTCCACGATTGGTCCATTTCGGTAATGATTTTAAACGGCTTTTCGGAAAAATCGACCGATTTAACCAATTCATATTTCAATTGGACGCCGACCGATTCGGCTTGTTTTTGAAAATTAGCCATTAAATCGATGCCCGAAATACGTGTAAAACCGGGGTAATTTTCGACCTCATGCGTCAACATTAATTGGCCGCCAGCCATATGGCCCGTCATCAAAACAGTTTCCAATCCGGCGCGTGCCGTATAAATCCCCGCCGTATAGCCGGCCGGCCCCGAACCGATAATCATGACGCGTGTATGCATTTGGCACCCCCCCTTTTTTTTGAGCAGAAGTGCAACTTTGTTTAGATGAATTGCACGTCTAAAATCTCATAAGCGACATCGCCTTTTGGCGTTTTCACATCCACTATATCACCTATTTGTTTACCAATCAAGGCTTTTGCAATAGGCGACAGCAAAGAAATTTTGCCTTTTTCAAGGTTTGCTTCGTATTGTCCGACAATTTGGAATTTCTTTTCATCGCCCGTTTCTTCGTCGGCAACTTCAACGGTTGCGCCGAATAAAACTTTGTCGCCGCTTAAAGATTTAACGTCAATAACCTGCGCATGCGACAAAGCGCTTTCCAATTCTTGGATGCGCCCTTCGTTAAAGCTTTGTTGTTCGCGGGCGGAATGGTATTCGGCGTTTTCGGACAAATCGCCGTGGCCGCGCGCTTCTTCAATAGCCGCAACAATCCGCGGGCGTTCGGTGTATTTTAAACGTTTGAGTTCTTCATTGAGTGCAGCGTGTCCGGCTGCCGTCATTGGGACTTTATCAGACATGTTGTAATCCTTCTTAAAAAAATATTAAAAAATAAGCCCGCGGATAAATCACCCGCGGCTTGTTGACTTCTTAAAAACGACTATAGAATAAAAATTCAAAAAAATCAAGCTTAATTTTTCTTATCGCCCTGCCTGTTCTTACATACTTTTGTATTTATTATTTAGATATGTCGGCACAGTCGCCCATAATTTTCGGGCTATTGTCCGCTTTTTTTGGCGTTTTTACAGGTCGGATTGCCGCAGTGGCGATGATGGTATCGCCGCTTAAAGTCCGCCGTTAATTAACTATTGTTAAACCGATAATTTAAAAACAACTGCTTATTCTTTTTCATCAACGCATGGATAGGTTGTTAACACAAATTCGGGGTCGACGCGTACGCCGAACCAAGTAAAAGTCAAATGCAAATGCGGTCCCGTCGAACGGCCTGTCGTGCCGATTTCGCCGATTTTGTCGCCGCGTTTGAGTCTTTGGCCGTTTTTAACGTCAATTTTGCTTAAGTGTGAATAACTTGAAAATAACCCGTATCCGTGGTCAATCAAAATCGTTTTGCCCGAAAAAAACATATCATCGTGCGCCAATCGTACAATGCCATCTTGCGGTGACAAAATTGGTGTGCCGGCCGGCAGCGCGTAATCCGTGCCGCTGTGCCCGGACGTTTTAACCCCGTTTAAAACCCGCCGTGCGCCAAAAGTGCTTGATATACGGGCATTTTTATCAACCGGTCTGGAAAAGCAAAACGGCAATGTTTCATACGATGTTTCGCTTCGCGCCGTCCGTAAAGCTTTGTTGTNNGTCGGCGGCAATGCGTTTTTGGTCTTCTTTAGACGGGCTTACTTTGTGCGGCGGTAAACCGTTGACGACTTCCTCTTTAAATTTGCGCGGAGCAATGGGCATTTTCCATGTTTGGGTTTTTCCATCTTTTTGAGAGGTTAAAATTAACTCTTTTTCGGTATCTTGCGGCAATCCGAATACGAACAAACCGTCTTTTGTCGTTTTTATTTCGGTTTTTCCGATAAAAATCTGTTCATCGGGTGCAACTTTGCCGTAAACATAGGTTGCTTGAGTAACGGGTGCTTGCAATTCGATGGCGGATACGGAAAAAGGTAATAAAATCAATGATGTTATTCCGATGTAATTACATAATTTAATTACTTTGTAATAACATACTTTTTGTATCGGTTGAATCACAAAGTTAATACAATTTTTGGTTTTTCGTTTGAATTTATATGTAATTACATTGTTATAAATCATCAAAAAGTCCTTTTTGGTTAGGGTCGGGCGCTTTGGTTTTCTTTTGTCGTGCAGTTGATCGTTTTTGAAATTTGCCGGTTTGCTTTTCAATCGATTCATGTATTGGTTTTTCCGCTGTACTGCCCGCCCGTTGACCAATGTCGGTAAAATTTGTTGTCGCAGGCGTGGACGGGTAGAATGGTTTAACATTTACTTTCCCGTCAAAAAATGAAATTTTCATCTCGGGCAACGTTTTTGCAACGCGCGCTGTGGCGACAATCTTCCCACTGTTATCCGTCACAAGAGAAAATCCTCGCTCTAAAACGGCCTGATACGAGTAGGATTTAAGCAAATTTGACAAATTAACATATTGATTTTCTTTGTTTTTTATATAATTTTGAATGCTGATTTTTAAACGCTGTGATCGGTCGTCCAATTTTTGAAAAAACACGTTAATTAAATCGCCCAAATTTGGAATCGATTTGGACAAATTTTCAATTTTCATTTGTTTTTCAGATAGATATCGATATACACTTTCATTCAGGCGCGCCCCTGCGTTCGAAATTTTGGCCGCCAACTCAAATTTGACCGGCACGGCAAGTTCGGCGGCGGCAGTCGGTG
>DLOI01000081.1:0-634 GCA_002477185.1 Alphaproteobacteria bacterium UBA7488
AGCCTGCTGGCGATGATTCGTCAACGCCACCGAATAAAATTCGCCCACAGAGTTTTCGCCCTTCAAGACACAACTGGGGTATTTCCAAGTAATAGCCGACCCTGTTTCAACCTGAGTCCAAGACAGTTTTGCGTTATTATGGCAAAGCCCGCGCTTAGTTACGAAATTATAAATACCACCCTTTCCGTTTTTATCACCCGGGTACCAATTTTGAACGGTGGAATATTTAACTTCGGCATTATCAAGCACAACAATTTCCACTACGGCGGCATGTAATTGATTTTCATCGCGCTGTGGTGCCGTGCACCCTTCCAAATAACTGACATAACTCCCCTCTTCGGCGACAATTAACGTCCGTTCAAATTGTCCCGAATTTTTAGCATTGATTCGGAAATAACTGGATAATTCCATCGGCGATTTCACACTTTTCGGTATATAAACAAAAGAACCGTCCGAAAATACCGCACTGTTAAGAGCGGCAAAAAAATTATCCGTATATGGCACAACCGACCCCAAATATTTTTTTACCAACTCAGGATAATCGCGTACGGCCTCGGAAATTGAACAAAATAAAATACCCTGCTCTTTCAGCTTGGCTTTATACGTCGTTGCCACCGACACGCTGTCAAATATG
>DLOI01000081.1:660-4011 GCA_002477185.1 Alphaproteobacteria bacterium UBA7488
GCGGAATACCCAACTTTTCATAGGTTTTTAAAATTTCCGGATCAACCTCTTCCAAACTTTTAGGTCTATCTTTTTGGCTGGGTGCCGCATAATAATATATGTTTTGATAATCAATCGGCGCATATTCGAACTTGCCCCAATGCGGCTCTTTCATCGTAAGCCAATGCCGATAGGCCTTTAAACGCCACTCAAGCAACCACTCCGGTTCGCTCTTTTTGGCCGAGATAAAACGAATCACATCTTCACTTAACCCTTTTGGCGCCGTTTCTGATGAAACCATCGTTTCAAAACCGTACTTATAACTTTGCGAAGCCAAGCTTTCTATATCATTTTGTGGACTTTTCATTTTATGCCTTCATTTTTTATTAAAATGGCAAATTTTTCAAAAAAAGTCAAGAAAAAGCATTTTTTTGCTTGTATTCGGGGCAAAATATCGCTAATCTAGGTACATATAGGAAAATAGGAGATTTTTAAAATGGTTGAAGGCGGAAATTTTTTCCCGGTTGTACAAGGTTTCTTCTTTACAACAACCTTACTGTTTATTTTGTTGTCTTTAGTCCTTATGAACCGCGTAAAACATTTGCGGCGGAAGCTTTCAAACATGATTGAAACGGTTGCTTTAAAAAATAAAGAACTCGAAGATATCAAAAAATCTTCGGCGGGTGTGTTGGATCCTTTTATTCCGGAAACTTCCAAAAGTATTATTTTGTCCATTGATCCGAACGAACGTATCATTGACGTAAACGATTACGCCGAAGAAATTTACGGTTATTCAAAAGAAGAGCTTGTCGGCAAAAATATTTTCGATACGATTTTTCCCAAACCGGATAAAAAAGATTCGCTTCAAGCTAACATTGTATCGCGCATTTTTGCTAATCCGAAAATGTACGTTGAAAGCGAAACACAAAATATTAAAAAATCTGGCGAAAAATTTTGGGTATCATGGACGAATCGCGTTATTTATGATGACAAGGGCATGCCAATGGAAATTCGTTCGGTCGGTTTTGATATTACCAAACGGAAAAAATTGGAAGAAGAATTACGTTTTTTAGCCTCTGTTGACCCACTCACAGGGGTTTTAAACCGTCAAGCCTTGTTAGAAGTGGGCGCAACGGAACTCAGCCGTGCGAACCGTTATAATCGTCAACTGGCCGTTGTCATTATGAAATTAAATTATTATCACGGCATCGGTACTTCCGATTCGGACAGTTTCAGTGATGAAGCATTGCAAGAAATGGTGGCAGTATGCCGTAAAGCGATGCGCGATTCCGATTACCTCGGCCGTATCAGTGATGTTGAATTCGCATTAATTTTACCCGAAACGCCTGCAGAAAATGCCGTATTTTTAGCTGAAAGGTTAAAACAACGGATTCAAGAAAAAAATCTGCAATCCGCTTCGGGTTCATTTGTAACGGCCANNATTTGTAACTGCCACTTTCGGCGTGACGGGCAGAACGTCAAAAGACGATTCGATTGACACTCTTTTATTACGCGCTTTGCAGGCATTGCAGCAAGCCGAAAAAACTTCAAAAAAAAATGATTTAACAAAAACCCCGAAAAAGAAAGGTTAATATATGCAGGAAATTATTTTATCTAACAATCTTCTGCAAGTTGGAATTTTACCAGAACTTGGAGCATCTTTATCCTTTATGAAATATAAAGATATGGATATTCTACGTCCGATAGACACGAAAAATACAACTCTTGATTCCAACAGTGCGTCCATGTTTTTAATGTTGCCGTTTTGCGGGCGCATTCGAGGCGGCAAATTTGTTTATTGGGGCATTACCCGAAAAATGAAAAAAAATCAGGCAGGCATTCAAGATCCTATTCACGGGGACGGTTGGAAAAGCAAATGGAATGTCGTCAATAAATCTGATACCAGCGTTACGCTTAAGATGTCACATGACAAAGAGGAAGGCTTTCCATTCTCATATGAAGCTCAGGTAATTTACACTCTAAAAGATGCCGAACTCAATATTGAAACAACCCTGACAAACAACGCGATTTTGCCTATGCCTTGCGGTATGGGGATTCATCCGTTTTTCACAAAAACAAAGGATATGGAATTAAAGTTTACTTCGAAAATGGTTTGGGCGAATGAGTCCGACCCCATTTTTGACCGCCCTTACCCTACTCCTGAAGATTGGCAATTTAAAGATGGAAAACCTATAAAGTCGACTGTCTTTGATACATGTTTCGGCGGATTTAACGGCCAAGCTGAAATCAAATATCCATCTCTTGGGTATCAAATCAAAATGCAAGCCGATGAACAATACGGTCACGTCGTTTTATATTCTCCAAAAGGAAAAGGTTTTGTATGTCTTGAACCGTGTACGAATGCCAGCAACGCTTTTAATTTGGCTTCTAACGGTGTCATTGGTACCGGCATTAAAAGTATTGGTAAGAATCAGTCTATTACCGGCAGAGTAAGCATTAAAATAGAAGATGAATAAAATAATATCCCCCTTATATTTTACCTCTGTTAAAGGGGGAATATTTTTATACATAAAAGGATAAAAATGGAATTTAACCATACAAAAGCATAGAAATGAGCGTTGTTAGCTAAAAACTTAACTAAAGTGGTTAAAATACATTTTGTAAAAAAAGATAATTTAATAAAGGAAAGATAGGAATGAACAACACGTTTACCAAAATTGTTACAACCGTAGGGCCCGCTACTGCCGGGGAAAATATGATTAAAGCCTTGGCAAAGGCGGGTGCAAACGTTTTCCGTTTGAATTTCAGCCATGGCGATTATGATTTTCATGAAGCAAATTTTAAAGCTATCCGAAAAATGTCCGAAGAAACAAAAACACCTTACGGCATTATGTGTGATATGCAAGGGCCAAAATTGCGCGTCGGAAACTTTGAAAATGATAAAGTCAAATTAAATGTCGGACAATCTTTTCGCTTAGATATGGATGACAAATTGGGTGATGAAACGCGTGTTTCTTTACAACATCCCGAAATTTTTGCCGTTCTGAAAAAAGGTATGTCGTTGCTGCTTAATGATGGGCAAATTAAATTGGTTGTCGATGACTTTGGCAAAGATTACGTTAATACAACGGTCGTTGTGGGCGGTATTTTATCAAATCATAAAGGCGTAAATGTCCCTGATGTTGTTTTACCTATTTCCGCATTGACTGAAAAAGACAAAAAAGATTTGGAATTTTCGCTGAAAATGGGAGCGGATTGGATTTGTTTATCCTTTGTCCAAAAACCCGAAGACGTTCTCATGGCACGTCAATTAATTGGTGATAAGGCAGGTATTTTGGTTAAAATTGAAAAACCCTCTGCCCTCAAACATTTGGAAGAAATTGTCGATTTAGCCGACGGCGTCATGGTTGC
>DLOI01000081.1:4151-4300 GCA_002477185.1 Alphaproteobacteria bacterium UBA7488
CAGAAGTATCGGATGTTGCAACGGCTGTTTATGACGGTGCGGATGCTGTCATGTTGTCAGCCGAAACAGCAATGGGTGATTTCCCGATTCAAGCGGTTTCAATGATGAAAAGTATCATAGAAAAAACACAAAAGGATGATTATTATAAA
>DLOI01000081.1:4336-12369 GCA_002477185.1 Alphaproteobacteria bacterium UBA7488
TTACGTCCGCAATTCGCCCAATGATTAAAGTATTAGATAAACCTTCTTGTGTCATCAGCTACTCCGTGTCGGGCAAAACAACGCTCAGAACGGCAAGAGAACGCCCAATGTTGCCGATTATCAGCATGACCGTAGATAAACGCGTTGCCAACAAATTGGCTATCGTATGGGGTGTTCATTCAATTGTTACCGATAGTTTGAAAGACTTGGCTGAAGTAACGCCGGTAGCATTGGAACATGCGAAAGAATTAGGCTTAGCCGAACCCGGCGACGAAGTCATTATTACGNNTACGGCGGGTATTCCATTTGCCCAAAAAGGAAACACGAATATCATTCATATTGCACAGGTTAAATAAAAACTTTTGCTTAATCAAATTGTATTCATAATAAAATCCCCAATGTTATTAAAGGGGATTTTATTTTTAATTAATAACATTGCAGGCCCATTTCCGTACATAAAAAAAGCGCACTTATGAAGGTGCGCTCAAAATTTAAAACTTAAAATAAACCCCATTATCCAAGAGCGGCTTTTACAAATTCCCTGAACAACGGATTGGCTTTACCTGGTCTTGACGTAAATTCCGGATGGAATTGGCCGGCAATAAAGAATTTATTGGCCGGGATTTCAATAATTTCCGGCAACAAACCATCAGGAGACACACCGGATAATATAACGCCCTTTTCTGCCAATTTTTCAGCATAAGCAATATCCATTTCATAACGGTGCCTGTGACGTTCAAAAATTTGTTTTTGTCCGCCATAAACTTTTTGTGCTAAAGAACCGTCTTTCAAAACGCACGGATATGCGCCTAAACGCATTGTCCCACCCAAATCCGTATTATCCGTACGAATATGTTTAACGCCATCTTGCTCCCAAATAGTCATTTTGGAAATGACGGGTGTTCCTTCTTCACTAAATTCTGCAGAGGTTGCGTTTTCAATCCCAATTAAATGGCGACATGCTTCGATAACAGCCATTTGCATACCCAAACAAATGCCGAAAAACGGTACATCATTTTCCCGGGCATACTGAATAGCTCGGATTTTTCCCTCGACCCCGCGTGCTCCAAAACCGCCCGGCACTAAAATACCATCATAGGGTTTTAAGGTGTCATGCAACTGTTCATCGCTTAAGTTTTCAAGCTTTTCCGATTCGACCCATTTGATTTTGACTTTGGCATTATTTTCGATGCCGGCATGATTAAGCGCTTCACCCAAAGATTTATATGCATCGGGCAATCCGCAATATTTTCCGACAACGGCAATTTTAACTTCCCGTTCAAAATGCGAAACCGTATCAATGATGTCTTTCCATTTTTTTAGGTTTGGCTCATTGGATGTTTCAAGCATACCAAAATGTTTTAAAACTTGAGTATCCAATCCTTGTTCGTGATATGTCATCGGAATTTTGTAAATATTATCAACATCAAGTGCAATAACAACATCATCCGGCGCAACGTTACAGAATAAGGCAATTTTTCGGCGTTCTTCAGTACCCAACATCATTTTGCTGCGGCACAACAATATATCGGGTTGAATACCCGCTTCTAACAACGTACGAACGGCCTGTTGCGTCGGTTTTGTCTNNCTTTAATTCTCCCGCCGTTTCAATATAAGGCAACAATGTTAAAAAGACAATACAAACATTTTCACGGCCGACATCATTGGCAAACTGGCGAATCGCTTCCAACATTAAAACGCCTTCCATATCGCCGACCGTACCGCCCAATTCATATAAAACAAAATCTTCAGTTACATCCGAACGGATAAAATCTTTGATTTCGTTCGTTACATGCGGGATAGCTTGAACCGTTGCACCCAAATAATCGCCGTGGCGTTCCTTCTGCAAAACATTAAAATAAATGCGTCCGCCGGAAATACTGTCCGTTTTGCGGCAATCGACATCCGTAAAACGTTCATAGTGCCCTAAATCCAAATCCGTTTCGGCCCCGTCATTTGTGACAAAGACTTCACCATGTTGATAAGGTGACATCGTGCCGGGATCAACATTCAAATATGGGTCCATTTTGCGCATGCGAACGGAATATCCACGGGATTTTAACAGTGAGCCAATGGCTGCCGATGCGATGCCCTTGCCTAATGAAGAAACAACACCGCCCAAAATGAAAACATATTTTGTCATGAAACTTTCCTTTTTTTTATAATATGGAACCGTTTAGGTTCATCGTCCGAAAAATCCGACTTTAAAATTAATACCTTACTTCTATAAAAAAAGCCTCAAAAAGGCAAGTAAAAAAGGTGCAATTTTTGCAATTAAATTTCTTGACTTTTGATATGAATATATGCTAAAAGGAATATCCCTAAGCCGCTGTAGCGTAGTGGTAGCGCACCTCCTTGGTAAGGAGGGGGTCGTGGGTCCGATTCCCACCAGCGGCACCATTTTTAAGATTTCCGCATTTGTTGCGGATTTTTTCTTTTTATACAATCACTTATTTAGTCCGATTTTGGATGTTCTGAAAACAGCAATTTTTGCGAAATTATTGGACTTTTACTTTCATTTCTAAACAAGTGCTATTTTGGGGCATTATACTCAGATTTCAGTTTTGAAAAAACATTCCTGTCTCTAAAGCGTTTATTCGGTTCTGAATAGATGTCTTGTCTTAAAATCCTCTCAAGTTTATATCCTAATGTTTGGGGAATTTTGGCGGATTTGACGTTTAGAACATCCGTATGAATAACAATCCGATTAAAACCATTGTCAAATAATTCTTTTTCAATGATTTTTACAGCTTCAGTCATATATCCATTGCCTGTATGGTCAGTATCCAACCAATAACCGATTTCAGCACGTTTATGTTGCCAAGCTACATTTATCACACTGATTAAACCGATAAAGATGTCTTCAAGATATATGGCATACACAAATTGCGAATTGTTAGTCCAATCCGTATCAACTGTATTAAAAAAACTAAAGGCGTCTTCAATTTTATAGTCAGCAGCCCATCCAAGCCAAGGAATAAAATCTTCTTTACATCTATCAATAACATCATAAAAAGCCTGTGCCGTTTCCAAATTGCAGACCGGCCGACAAAGTTTTATTCTGTGTCCTAAAAGTACCTCTTTCATGACATCTCCTTTTTAAAATATTATATGCACGTAAACTACAATATTTGTTAATATTTTTCAATAACAATCATAGTAAAAAGCTCCATTTTCTTCCTAATTGCTTAAAATCCTAATAATTTTCAGTCCAATAACTGCTAAGTCACACGCACCATATAATTAAGCCCCGTTTATCGGGGGATTATTATATGGTAACGATGGTTGTAGATGAAAGGCACTCAGGTCCGAGTAGAGAGTTTGTAAAAACAAATGGAATGAGGTTTTAATCAGACGTCACAAAAGGGGCCCGTTTTTATGGACATAAAAATGGGGAATCTACTTTTCCACCAGCAGCACCATAGCTTCCAGCCCTCAAAAATATGAGGTTTTTTTTATTGATAAGCGCCTATGCGATTCCAATCATAGCCGTAATGAAAAATACCCAAATTAGAAAATTCCGGACTGTTTTGTGTTGATTTTGTCATACAGGTATTTTGAATCTCTTTTAAAGATACATTTTCCTTTTATATAATCTGTTAACAAAATAAGGTTTTGTAGTGTTTCCGAAAAACTACTTGTGTTTTTCTCAAAAAATGAGATAATAAATCATGTGAAATGGAAAGGGCTGGAGAAAAATGCTTAAAAAAAATTTTAATGAGATAATAAATTCCGTCTCAGTAAATGATCTCACTGAACTAAGCAATTCCGATAAGACAAAGCTCAGTATTGCTCTATTCGCACGGTTTATGGTTAAGGCTCATGTCGGCTGGGACGAATTTCCGGACAAACTAAAACATAAATTTTCATCAAAAATTGAACATCTATATCATAATCCGCCACAAAATAATCAAGAACTTGAAAAAGCGATGGAAACTATCCTTTTACGATGCATTCCGGATAATCATTGTTCTATTTTAAATGCCAACTTCCAAAAGGTTTTATCTGAAGATGAAGCCGGATTAATTACTGACGCGGTTATTAATAAACATCCGCAAACGCACGTAGGGCAAAACACGGTTTTTACATTACACGGCAACCCCGAATATAACATCTTAAGTTTAAGAAAAAACGGGAAAGAAGCCATCGGTATCTTTGAAAAAGATGAAAACGGGGGAAAAATCGGGATTATTTCTTTATCTTATTGCCCGCACCCCAATGAAGTGGGATGCAATTTAAAAAATTTTATCCAAATTTTTGAAAATAATCTGAAAAATTGGGATTGTGTTATTTGGGACGTTCGAGGTAACCGTGGCGGCAACAGCTTTATCATCAGCGAAATTTCAAACAAATTATATGGGAACACCGTTCTGTTTTGCAGTTCACAATCATTACGCATGACACCCGAAGCCAAATATTTACATAAGATTAAGTTTTCCAATCCCCAAGATACTAAAAAATTACACGAAATATACAATCATATAAAAACACCATATTATGTAATGCCTGGCAAAGAAGAAACTCAATTTAATGCACAAAAAGGTTTTAATAAGCCGGTTTATATTATAACAGACAGACGCACAAGCTCTTCTGCGGAATATGTTTGCGGTCTATACAAACATCCGAAAGTTAAATTCGTCGGCGAACATACATGCGGTTGCGGAGAATTTGGCGATACAGTTCATTTAAGGTTGCCATGTGGCAGTATTTTACAGATGGGTGTTTGGAGATATAATATACGTTGTCAAATCAAAGAAGGAATCGGTTGGGCGCCTACACATCCTACACCACAGGGAAAAGACGCTTATGACCAATGTTTGCAAATAGCACGCAAGGATTTAGAAAAAACATCATCAAAAGGATTAAAGAAAAGGCTTTTAAATCCGACGCGCGATACTCAAAGTGTTCAATCTAAAGCCAATGTTGTAAAATACCCATATTCACGTTGAATCAAGCTTTGAAAAATTGAAAAGGCGTTAACTGATTCCATTTTTGTTTGAATTTTCTTTCGATTGAATTTTCCAATGTCCGTCCTTTGAAACAATTTTTTCTTCCTTGAACCATTTACGGTAATAAAATTCTGATTTTTTGCCTTCATTATAAGATGAAACAGGTCTGAAATATCCCATGACGCGTGTCCAACATTCAACTGGACAGCGCAATACCGCAAATTTCTTTAAAATATCGTTATCATTGATTTTTTTCATGCCTGATATTCTTTCCGAATTCTTCCCTTTATATAAAATAAGAATATAATTACCTTTTGCAACACTCCAGTATCATTTATCGGTTGATATATTACCTGCCCCCGTTTTTGGGCAGATAAACCCTTTTGCCGGTTAAAACATTGCCTTGCGTTAATACCGATTTATTACGATTATATTCTTCAGTTATTTCTTTTAATTCTTTATCCGTCGGGACAACGGCAAAATAGAGGCGACTGTTTTTCTTGACAAGTTCCAATCGGTCAGCAAATACATCTTTTATATCTTGATATACTCTTAGTTTGGTTTCATCATCCTTAAATTGAAATAAAAGTTTATTATCCTGTTTATCATAATAAACGAAATAGTTTAGCAACAAATTTTTATAATCTTGATGAATCTTGTTATCATTACCCGGATAAGCTTTTTTATATTCATCCGTCAACACTTTTCCCATTTCTTTCATCGGGACGAAAGTCACATTCGGATATGCTTTTTGCAATTTTTCAATATGTTCGTATAAAGGAACACTCACAGCCACATATTTTATTCCACCTTGTGTTATCAGCTTATCAATCTGACCGACAAGCACGAATAAGCCATTTTTATAAGCCGTGCCGGAAGAAGTGCCGAAAGCTGCCCCCAAAAGAGCCCGCTCATCATTGGGTATTTCATAAGGAGCCGTATGAAAAGGTTTGTCGGGGTTTATGCCATTTTCTAAAAAATTATCCAGTGTTTCAATTTGTTCTTCGAAGCTTCCTTTAGCTATACCGTGGGCATCAAAATGTTTACCGATTTTTCCATCAACCGGATATTGGTGGTACTCTAAAAACATATCGTCACGCACGCCATGATTTTTTCCTATAATCTTGCCTGTCTCATCAAAATGATAGTTAATTCTATGAGATATAGATTTTATTTCCGATGATGTAAGTCCCATTTTATGTGCTCTGGTTTAAGAATAATTGAATTGTATAACTTATTAATTATAAATATTATATCACATCATAAAAAAATACATCATTTTTTTTGTAATTTTATTGACACATTAAATACTCTATTTATGAATTTTCCAATTTTTTTATTTTTACAATAATTCCATATTATAAGATTTAGGATAAAATCCCAATGAAAATAATTACCAAAGCACTCTGGAACATTAAATTTTTAACATTCATCTTGACAAATACGGTATCTTGGGCATAATTCCAACATAACAGTTTATTAAAGGAGTTTGTCATGCGTGCATTTTTGGATGCTTTGGTTATATTGATGGTGTTTAAAGGGTTGGAGTACTTCTTTTTTACCAATTGGGTCAAAAATTACGTTGCCCAAAACATTATTGAAGCAAAACCCGAAAAACTTAAATGGTGTGGATTATTAATGATAATCATCGGTTTAACCTTTTATTTCAGCTTTGTAAGATATATTCACTAAATCCTTTGTATCAATTTTTTTTAATCCAACTAACAAAAAAGCCCTGCCAAAACGGGGCTTTTTTTATGGATTTTACTCAACCTTCAACTGCGATATCATCAAAAATCAACGGAATATGTTTTTTAAATTCAGCCAAAACTTTTTTCATAATGGATTGAACCGTCGGATGAGCCGCCTTGGCCGTACGCAATTTAAAAATATGGCGCCATTCGCGCAAATTGGCCGTCATAATAACGGATANNTGCAGCCGTTGAATGAGGCAACATCATACGGCAAACGTCAGCTTTATACCCCATATTTGATAAAGCGTTATAATTTTTTTCAATTGTTTCCATGGTTTGAAACCACAAATCATATTCGGGTGTCCCTTGTTGCAAAACAGGAGGTTGCATAACCGTTAATTCGCCGCCGAATTTTCCTTTGGAATAATTGCAATAACGCGTACTTTCAATGGCAAAGCTGGCAATACGGTGGCGCGTCAAATCCTTATACACGCCGATATCCGTCAACAAGCGAACCGTTACGGCAAAATGTTCCAACATTGCTTCATGTTTCAGCTCAATGATTTTTTTAATCATTTTTTCGGCAGAACCGGGTTCAATCTTATCCTCGCTTTTATAACAATTGCGAATGCACAATTCCAAATGCTTTAAAATGGCATCCTTATCAAGAGGCGTCATAATTTCAACAGATTCGGGAACAACTTTGACCATAATTAACTCCTTTATGTAAAAATGAAATTTTCGAAATGAGTGTCGTTTAAATGCGCCCTTTTGTCAAGGAAAAACCATCAAAAAATTCAGAATTTCCATTTAACCCAAGTAAACAAGACATTTCCGAAATTATAATAACCAGGTATATATGTCGATTGAACGGCGAAATTTTTATATTCAACGGATGCTAAAGGCAACGCGGCGGGAAACGGCACATAATAATAATCTTTACGCGCGGTAAAAAATGCTGTAAAGCCGGCTCCAAAGCGGAAATTTCGCGCCTCATCCAAATACCATTTCTTTTCCCACGCATAACCCGCAATCGGTTGCCAATTGGCATGGGAATCTAAAAAGAACATGGCATATAAAGAATGCTGATTGCCCTTTTCGTCAATAATGTATTTGCCAAGACCGCCACCATAGGGGCGTTCCCAATAATCATCCGTTTTATTTTTATCGTACATTGCCCGATTATGCCATGTGTGGACAGGCAAATAAAGTTCCCACGTATCAGAATGATAGACAGCTTGCACATCTTGATTAAAATCCGTGAACCAAGATGTTTCCCCATTAACGGTCAAAGGGGTTAAAAGTAAGCTAAAAAAAACAAAAAAATTCTTCATAATCAAGTCTTTCATACATATTTATGCGCCCACCTTAACCGTGAATAATCAAAAAG
>DLOI01000081.1:12395-15710 GCA_002477185.1 Alphaproteobacteria bacterium UBA7488
AGGTATTTTTAAAAGGGCTACTTGATTTTTAAAGTGAAATTAAGTAAGATGAACCCATCCGTTTTTTAATCAAAGGAAATAAATATGCTTGAAAAAACTTTTAATCCGCAGGATGCGGAACCGAAAATTGCAAAAAAATGGGAAGAATTAGGACTGTTTGCCGCCCAACCCCAATCCAATAAACCGCCGTTTTGTATTGTCATTCCTCCGCCAAATGTGACAGGTGTATTGCATATGGGGCATGCGCTCAACTATTCAATGCAAGATTTGTTGTGCCGCTATAAGCGTTTAAAAGGCTTTGACGTGTTGTGGCAACCGGGGTTAGACCACGCCGGTATCGCCACACAAATTGTTGTGGAACGTGTGTTGGCCAAAGACGGTATTTCACGCCATGATTTGGGTCGTGAAAAATTCGTTGAACGCGTTTGGCAATGGAAAGAAGAATCCGGTGGCCAAATCGTTAAGCAATTAAAAGCATTGGGCGCTTCGGCCGATTGGTCGCGCGAACGTTTTACGATGGATGAAGGATTATCCAAAGCTGTTCGCAAAGTGTTTGTTAAAATGTATAAAGACGGTTTGATTTACAAAGACAAGCGCTTAGTCAATTGGGATTCCAAATTACAAACGGCCGTTTCGGATTTGGAAGTGATTCAAAAAGAAACCGTCGGCAAAATGTGGTATATGAATTACCCTGTTGAAGGGATGGCGGATACCTTTATTACCGTTGCCACAACGCGTCCCGAAACATTTTTCGGCGATACGGCCGTTGCGGTCAGTGCCGAAGACGAACGTTACAAACATTTGATTGGTAAAAATGTCGTTTTGCCGATTATCAACCGCCCTATTCCGATTATTGCGGATGAACACGCCGACCCCGAAAAAGGAACTGGTGCCGTGAAAATCACACCGGCACACGACTTCAACGACTTTGAAGTCGGCAAACGCCATAATTTGGAAATGATTAACATTTTGGATGTTCACGCCAAATTGAATGAAAATGTGCCTGTGGATTTCCAAGGGTTAACCACCATGGAAGCCAGAGCTTTGGTTTTGAAAAAAATCGAAGAATTGGGTTTGTTGGTAAAAATTGAAGATAATCCGATGACAATCCCTTATGGTGACCGCACGGGCGTTGTGATTGAACCATATTTAACTGACCAATGGTTCGTTGATACAACTGAAATCGGACGACAAGCTTTAGAGGCCGTTGAACAAGGCAAAGTGAACGTTTATCCGGAAAACATGAAAAACACGTATTATGAATGGATGCGCAATTTGCAACCTTGGTGTATTTCACGTCAATTATGGTGGGGACATCAAGTGCCGGTATGGTATGGTCCCGATGGGGAAATTTTCTGTGAAGAAACCGAAGAATTAGCTAAACAAGAAGCCAAAAAACATTACGGTAAAGAAGTTTCTTTGCGCCGCGATACGGACGTGCTTGATACGTGGTTTTCGTCCGGCTTATGGGCATTTTCAACATTGGGCTGGCCCGATGCAGAAAGCATTTATTTGAAAAAATATTACCCGACATCCGTATTGGTCACGGCATTTGACATTATTTTCTTCTGGGTAGCCCGTATGATGATGATGTCACTTTATAACATGAAAGAAATTCCGTTTAAGGACATTTGTTTCCATGGTTTGGTTCGTGACGAAAAAGGCCAAAAAATGAGCAAATCAAAAAACAACGGCATCGACCCGCTTGAAATGATTCGCAAATATGGTGCCGATGCGTTGCGTATGAGTTTGCTTGTCCAAGCAGGTTCGGGCCGCGATGTTTTAATCGGCGATTCGCGTGTGGAAGCATATCGTAACTTTACCACCAAAATTTGGAACGCTGCGCGTTTTGCGGAAATGAATGGCGCTACGGTTGCGAAAGATTTTGATCCGGCAAAGGTCAAATTACCATTAAATGCGTGGGTCATTACAAAATTATCCGAAGCCGAAAAAACAATTTCAAAGGCGATTGACACGTACTCGATTAATGAAGCATCCCAAAGTATCTACCATTTCATTTGGGGAACATTCTGTGATTGGTATTTGGAAATGAGCAAACCGATTTTCTATGGCGATAATGAGGCGGCTAAGATTGAAACACGTTCGACAATGGCTTACATTTTCGAAAAAATGATTACGCTTTTGCATCCTTTCATGCCCTTTATTACCGAAGAATTATGGGCAGATACCGGCAAACGTGATAATATGTTGATGGCAAGCATTTGGCCCGATTTGGCGGCGTTTGAAGATAATGAGGCTTCATCAAAAATTGATTGGGCCATTGAATTAATCGGTTCTGTACGTTCATTGCGTGCTGAAATGGGCATTTCGGCAAGTGCCAAAATTTCGCTCAAGATTCAAGATGCGGATGAAAAACAAAAACAGCTGATTCAAAGTTTGACCGATGTTATTCATTTTATGGCAAAAATTGAAAGTATCGAATTTGTAAACGAACATGTTAAAGGTTCTGTTTCAACCGTATACGACGGTATCATTATTATGATTCCTTTGGACGGATTAATTGATGTTGCCAAAGAAAAAGAACGCTTAAACAAAGAAATGGATAACTTGAAAGGTTTTATTGAACGTTCAAAGGCACAACTTGCAAATGAAGCCTTTGTGTCAAAAGCACCCGAAAAAGTCATCAATGAGCGTAAAAAGGCTCTTACCGAGGCGGGTGAAAACCTTACCAAACTTCAAGAAGCATATAAGCGTTTAGCTGATTTATAAAACAAAAAAAGGCAACATGAAACGTGTTGCCTTTTCTTTTTAAAGGAAATTACTCTATGGATAACCAACTTAAAGAAATTGCACAAATTGCAGGGGATTTCAAACTTTTAAAACGCAGCGGTTGGGTTTTTCATAAAGTCAAAAATCCTGAATCCGTTGCCGACCATTCATGGGGCCTTACTTTTTTGGCCATGATGTATGCCCCAAAGCATTTGGACAAATTAAAATGCCTGGAACTTGCAATCATTCACGATTTAGCCGAAATTGAAGTCGGAGATATAACTCCGCGAGACGGCGTTTCGAGTATCGAAAAAAATAAGCTTGAAATGCTGGCGATGAAAAAAATAGTAAATCGCATAAATACCCCCCTTACTCAAGTCCTTGAGTTATTTCAAGAACTTGAGGAGCAAAAGACGGAGGAATCTCAATTTATCAAGCAATTGGATAAAATTGAAGTCGTTTTACAAGCTTATTATTATGTTTCACAAGGGTTTATGGAGCCGGACGTTTATCAAGAATTTTACAATACTTCAAAAAACAAAATCCATTTGCCTTACTTACAGAAATTGTTCAGCCAACTTGTAT
>DLOI01000081.1:15765-19425 GCA_002477185.1 Alphaproteobacteria bacterium UBA7488
CGAACGGCGGTTAATCATTCTTTTGTATGCGAAGCGTTTTGAATATTGCGATTTTTATCCATATGATGCAATAAGCGCAACGGAGCCGCCGGGATAGCATGGACATCAATACAATTTCCCTTATCAGCCTTTTCAATCGCCCCGTCAAAATATTCTGCTATATGTTTTTTGTGAAAGCGCAGTATATCTTCATTTAAAAACATATATAACGCTTCGCGAGGCGGTACTTTGGCTGTTTCAATCACATAATCGCCCATAACTTTGGCAACGGCGTCAGTGACGGGTTGCGAAGACGTCAAATCTGGATTAACCCACGTATCTTTCAATAAATCTGTCATTTGCTTTGACACTGTTTCATGTCGAATAAGTGGTTTTGCTTTTTCATTATCCAGATAGGTAACATTTTGAGCCGCATCCAAAATCAATTTCACATGCAACGGCAAAAAAGTATCATTATTCTTCAAGCCCGGTTTTGCATCTCCCAAACTGTAACCGATAGTAATATCTCCTTCGACCAAACCTTTTAAATCAATATAATCTTCAGTTTCCTTTATCAATGCATAACCTTCATTTTTAACTGAAGTCAGGCTTAAAAAGATATTTTCATACATACTGTCACGGCGACTTGGAATAACAGATTTGCGCCATACATTCACATTTTTATTAATCCCATCGATTGCTTCTAAGTAAGCATCATTCATTAATTCGGAAAACTCATTTTTATGTTCGTCAAAAACAACCATGCGACCTAAGATACCTTGAATGTTATCGGCCGGATGTTGGTCTTCCTTAATTGTTTTGAGTTCTTTGATTTCATTTAATAAGCCAATTAAACAGGCTTTTCTTTCCGCTTGTGAAAAATCTTTAATTTCTTCAGCTTTATCAACATAAATGGCATTTATAGGTATTTCTTTTTTGGATGGTTTGGCCGTTTCCAAAAGCATTGCCCGTTGTTCATACCTTGCAAGCGCTTCTTCATCACTGAGTGACGGATTTGCAATCTTATCTTCAAGCATCTGGTACCCATTCATAAGTGTATCAAGCGACACAGGCGCATGAATACCGTATGACATACCTTCCGGCACAATGTAATTTGGACTTTCTTCGCCCCACTCTAAGTCATCTTCGGTTATCCGACACATTTTTAACATATCAATCTCCGGATATCGATGCGTATACCCACATTGATGCCCCATTGAAGATTCCAATTGCGCCCAAAAATCTTCTTCTTTCCCGAACAAAATATTTCCGGTTGTTTTATCAAAAACAAAATCAAAATGGCGTATCGGCAATTTAACTGACTTATTTTTCAACAGGACAAAATTGCGCCCGTTTTCTTTAACCGGTTCACCTAAATAGTAAATCGGCAATTTTGCAAGTGCTTTGGGCATCCGCCAATCCATCTCATCCAAACATTTAAATGCATCGACGTTTTCATTGTTTAATAATTGTGTATCCCAATACTTATTCAGATGTTCGAAAAATACTTTTAAATTTAAATCATACCCATAGTAACCCGGGAACATCATTCTTGGTGCAGAAGAAATAAAATAACCCTTGTCGTTAATAAAATAGGTCGCAATCCCCATTTGTTCCATATCAATATTTTTCATTTGAAACCTTCCTTGAATAAAATTACAATATAGTCATTATACCCCCCGTTTGTCAAGCATTAATATAAGTGTGGAAATAATTTTTAACATTTATATATAAAATATTTTTATTTTCAAATATTTATTTTTATAAATTATGTAATTTTTTATCAAAATTTATATCTTTAATTATAATTTATATACAATCAGATCCATATATTTTTAAAAAATTTGACGTCAATAATGATAAATTTTTAAGCAAATTATCTAAACCATACCATTTCCACCCATCGCATTAGTTTGGCTCCATAATTTTTGGTTGCACATTTTGAACATGTACAAGCGGCCTGATTGTCACATAATGTTTATTTTCATCAACCAATATATCATTTGTTACGCCCTTAACAATTACATCTGAAGGGTTTATGTTAATGCCCGTTTCATCAAAGCATTCGCGTACGGGTGCTGTTTCAAATCTTTCCCCAAATTCCAAAGGACCGCCCGGTACGCACCATGTCCCAGCGGCATGAGAACCTTTACACAACCCCAAAAGAACTTGCCCTTTTTCATTTAATAAATATAGGCTGCACCAACCTTAACTTGATTTTCCATTTTATGCGTTTCCTTTTTAAGCCGATATAATTTTAACAATAACTTACTTACTATCATTTGTAACGTTCGTTATCTTTCCGATTAAATGAGCTATGTCATATTTCTTTTGAAAATTTATAATCGGCAGTAATAAATTATCAGGCAGCTTATTAATATCTTTCCATTCCCATTTAAGACATTTATCCGGTTCTATAACACAAGCCGTTGCCCTATGTACACATGCAACTGTGAAAATTGTCACGTAATGGCTGATACCGTCAAAATCATTGGTCACATCTAAAACTTTAATTTGTTCGGGCAACAATTTGATACCCGTTTCTTCAAAACATTCACGGACAGCCGTTTGTTCAAAACTTTCCCCGAATTCCATCTTACCGCCGACGAAACCCCATAATCCCGAACCATAACCGTCCCCGGTACGTAATCCCATTAAAACTTGGTTATTTGCATTTAATATAATTAATCCTACACCGACTTTTACCAGCTGTTCCATACGACACTCCAAAAGTACCAGTTAAAACATAATATAAAAAAAAGCCCTCGTAAAAAGGGCTTTTCGCATTATCTGATTTTGATATGCACTTCGCGCAACTGCTTTTCGGTTGCTTCGGTCGGTGCCTTCATCAATAAATCCAATCCGTTTTGCGTCAGCGGGAACGCAATCACTTCACGGATGTAATCTTCATTGGTTAACAACATAACCAAACGGTCAATACCGAACGCACAACCACCGTGCGGCGGCGCGCCGAATTTGAAAGCATTCAAAAGCCCTGCGAATTTGGCTTCAACCACTTCGGGACCGTAACCCGCAATTTCAAAAGCCTTATACATTACTTCGGGCAAATGGTTGCGGATGGCACCGGACAAAATTTCAATACCATTTAGCACCATACCAAACTGGTTAGCCGTAATTTCGAACGGATTTTGATTGTTGAGCGCGTCCATGCCGCCTTTTGGCATTGAAAACGGGTTATGCGAAAACACCGGAGCGCCCGTTTCTTCATCTTCTTCATAGAATGGGAAATCCACAATCCAGCAGAATTTGAAAGCATTCTTTTCAATCAAANNATCAAATCCAATTCGTTGCCTAATAAGATACGCACGTTACCGCTGAATTTAACAGCTTTTAAACCTTTGCCACACACAAAGAATATACTGTCGCCTTTCTGCGCCCCCGTACGTTCCATCAATTGCGAAATACGTTCTTCATCCAAATTCTTGGCAATCGGGCCTTTATTACCTTCATCGGCAAACGAAATATATCCCAATCCTCCCATTTGGTTTTCAACGGCATATGCATTCATTTTGTCAAACCAACTGCGCGGACGACCGGCAGTTCCCGGCGTTTTAATGGCACGCACAAAACTGCCCCCTTCAACGGCTTTTGCAAACAAACCGAAACCGGAACCTGCGAATATGTCAGAAACATCTTCGATCACAAGCGGATTGCGCAAAT
>DLOI01000081.1:19495-22615 GCA_002477185.1 Alphaproteobacteria bacterium UBA7488
CGCAAATTCTTCAAACAAGCCATAAATAATCGGTTCGACCGTGTCAAAGATTTCTTGTTGGTCGACAAAGGACATTTCAATATCCAATTGATAAAATTCCCCGGGAGAACGGTCGGCACGGGCATCTTCATCACGAAAACACGGTGCCACTTGGAAATAACGGTCAAAACCCGACACCANNGTTTAAATTGTTGAGGTGCTTGCGGCAACGCATAAAATTTGCCCTTATGCAAACGGCTGGGCACCAAAAAGTCGCGTGCCCCTTCGGGGGAAGACCCTGTCAAAATCGGTGTTTGGAATTCGGAAAAACCGGCATCCCACATACGTTTGCGGATAGATTGAATAAATTTGTTACGCAACAAAATATTGGCATGCGGTTTTTCACGGCGCAAATCCAAAAAGCGGAAAGTTAAGCGTTGTTCTTCGGACAATTCGGAAGTTTCCGCCACCACTTGCATCGGCAAAACTTCAGCCATCGATTCGATTTGAACTGATTCGACTTGAACTTCTATTTCCCCCGTGGGCATTTTCGGGTTAATCGTTGAACCTTCTCTGGCAACGACTTTACCCACTATCGTTACAACCGATTCGGGGCGCGTTTTTTCCAAAGTTTCAAAACTGGGTGCCGATTGGTCAATCACGCATTGCGTAATACCATAATTATCGCGCAAATCAACAAACAAAAGATTACCGTGGTCGCGTTTGCGGTGAACCCATCCCGAAAGCTTAACTGTTTGTCCGGCATCGCCTAAACGCAGCGCGCCGCATGTATGAGTGCGATAAATATGCATAAAAATCTCCTTAAATTCCTATAATTTTACGCGGTCAATTTATTAAACCGCATTGGTAAGCGTATATGAAATAATGACAAAAATCAAGAAAAATCATCATTATTTTTATATTATCTTATTAATTTTACTATTCTTTGAAAGAGTGACTTTTAAAAGTTCAACTATCACTTTTCAAGCAAATAGAATTATGACATAAAACGCATTAACAATTCCTGCGTTTGATGGTTAAGCACATTAAAATAAACGTCAACGCCTTTCCAGCCCAAAGAAGCAAAACTCAGCAATATGCCGTAAACGATTAAATTGGCCCCCGGCAAAAACAACAAAGTAAATAAGTACCCCACCACTTTAAAATCGGTTTGTTTGGGGTGGATTTCCAAAATAGTCGAAGCCAAATGATAGCCAACCATAACCCCCAATACCGACCAATACATATCCGGAATTTTTTCGCCCATTACAATATAGGCAATGCTAGCCAACATAACAACAAAACCAAATGTCGGGAAAAAATACGGTGCAATGGCAATCAGCCAATTTCCCTTTCCTTTAAAAGCAAAATAACCGCCTTTATTTTGATTGACATCCAACGATACGGGCGGATGGAAAGTTAACAAGGCAAACAACATATGTGTCAATTCATGTTCCATGATTGCCAAAAAAGACCCGCTCATCCCCGGCATAAACAACCACGCTGCACACATTAAAATACACGGCAATCCAAACCACAAAAGAACATCCATCGTAACCAAATTCATTGAAACGGCCACAATCGTATTAAAAGCCGGGACTGCCAACAATACCATTAATAATGCCACCGGCCATTTGATAAGTGCCAAAAAGAAATTGATGCTTGATTGCATTGACTTATTCCCCTAATTGATTTAAAAAGAAAGCTAATTTTCCCCCTGTTTTAAACCGGTCATATAAACGGTGATGGTCCCGAAAATGGAAGTATCAAAAGCGCCGCGCACCAAAACCTCCTCCCCGTTTTTCCCAAGACGGGCAAAATAAACATGCAATGGCGGGGAAGTTTTATCTTTCATACGGTTAAAAAACCACCCTTTTTTCTTACCGGCGGTTATGTCGATATTAACGGTATAATAATCCGCCTCGCCCTCAAAAGACGAATATTTGTTACTTTCAAGCGTTTCTTTACCGCGATAGGTAAACGTTACCAATAATTCGCGTTTGCCGTCAAAAATTTTAAACTCTTTTGTCTGAGGTCTAGGCAAATTCATAACCGTTAAAACAGCCGTTTGATAGTCAACGAAGCCCGGTTTATCGGACAAATCAATATGACGGTTTTTGACCTTTTTACCACTGACATTTGTCATTGTGGATACGTCAATCTTATAGGTATTTTCCCGATACGTACCCTCGGTCAAAAAAGTTGTTTTGGCGGGCAGTAATACCGATAACAATCCCATTGTTTCAGTTTGCAACAAAGACTTATAATCCTTTTTGCCCATTACCAAATCCATTTGCCCATTCATTAAATGCAGTCCGGCACCCCGGGCTATATAATTGGCAACTAATGTATCGGAAGCATGTGCTGCCATGGCACAAAAACAAATCATAAAGATTAAAAAAATATGTTTCATGAAATTTTCCTTTGTGATAGTATAATCAAATCAATTAAAAAAGAAAAGGATATTTTATGCAAACGCTTGCGATTATTATACTGCTCAGCATTATACTTATTTTTATCGTCTACTTAATGGTCAAATTTCAAACACTTTCAAAAACACCATCAATTTCGGCGGATTTGGAACGGCTAGAACGCATGTCACGCGAAGATGCGATGCATTTGCGCCAAGAACTGGGGCAATCGCTTATCGGATTTAACGATTCCATCCGTAAAACGGTTGAAGAACGCTTTGAAAAACTTCAAGCGGACAATGCCCAAAAATTGGAAATGATGCGCGCAACGGTTGATGAAAAGCTTCATTCAACGCTTGAAAAACGCTTGGGCGAATCTTTTTCGATGGTTTCAGAACGACTTGAAAAAGTACATCAAGGATTGGGCGAAATGCAAAATTTGGCGGCAGATGTCGGCGGTTTGAAAAGAGTTTTAAGCAATGTCAAGACCAGAGGTACGTGGGGGGAAGTACAACTCGGCAGTTTGCTTGAACAAATGTTGGCACCCGAACAGTATTTAAAAAATGTTAAGATTAAAGAAAATACAACCGAAGTCGTCGAATATGCCGTGTGCCTGCCCGATAATGTGATGATTCCGATTGATTCCAAATTTCCCGTCGAAAGTTTCGAACGTTTAATGGATGCATCCGAAAAAGCGGATGTTGCCAAGCGTTCTGAACCCCATTTGCAG
>DLOI01000066.1:0-4103 GCA_002477185.1 Alphaproteobacteria bacterium UBA7488
ACATACTTAACTGCAATCGCGAATGGTTTTAGAAAGCCGCATAAAATCATTTTCTGTTTGAAAAACCGTTCAAAAGTCGTGTTGGCTTTGCCTGCCACTGTTGAAGGGCAAACCACGGCGCATTACCTGATGGACCGTTTGGAATCCTATAATATCAAAGTATCTTCTTTGTCGCGTGGTGTGCCTGTCGGTGGCGAGTTGGATTATTTGGATGATGGGACGATTCAGATGGCATTTAAAAACCGTTCATAATCTCCCATTAACTTCAACTTTCATTTCGCTTATGTACCAAAGTGTACACGGCGCTCATGAAGTTTTGTTACTGGGAGTTTTGAACGGTTTTTCAAACAGAAAATGATTTTATGCGGCTTTCTAAAACCATTCGCGATTGCAGTTAAGTATGTTTACTACATAACGCCATCACGAATAACTTTTTATCCTCATCTGAAATCATTTTCTTAAATGGAATTTGTACACGGCGTTTGCTTTACTTGATTCTTACTCGGATGAAATCACTTTATTAAACGTTGGATTATATTAGCACCTTGTGTAAAAAATTACGGCTTTATTTAAATCATTTTATGACAAAAGGGCGGCACCTTTAAAAAATTATCCCTTAAATTTTTAAAAGTAATGTGAAAAAGATTCCTAATGCGTTTGAAGCATTTTTAAACCGTATGCGTATTGGCCAAGTGAGGGCCGATTCGAACTGCTTCGATTTTAAGGGCTTTGTTTGTGTTATCGTCAATTTCAACCAATGCGCCGCAAAAGGTGCCGAGCCCTTCGGATGGTTGCAGGCGTTCGATTTTGGTTTTATCCAAAAATCGGGAAATCGCGCCGCCGAATTGTTGCCCGATAACCGAATTATAATCGCCGCACATCCCCGCATCGGTCATGTAAGCCGTTCCATCCGACAATAATTTGGCATCCCCCGTCGGCACATGCGTGTGGGTGCCGATGACAAGTGCCGCTTTGCCATCCATAAAAAGGCCGAAAGCTTGTTTTTCGGCGCTGGCTTCGGCATGATAATCAACGATTAATAAATCATAATTATTTGCCTGTTCCATGAGCCATTTTTCCATTGTTGCAAACGGATTTTCATATTGCTTCATAAACAATTTGCCCAATAATTGAACAACTGCGACACGTTTGTTATTCGCTGCCGTTTTAATACAAAAGCCATGCCCAATGGTGCCTTCCGGATAATTCAAAGGGCGTATGATATATGGTTCTTTATCCAGCGTTTCAAAGATGTCTTTTTTATCAAACGTATGGTTGCCCATGGTAACGACATCGGCGCCGGCTTCGACAAATTCATAAAACATGCGCGGCATTAAACCGAAACCGTGTGCGGCATTTTCACCATTGACGATAATAAAATCAAGCGCCCATTTTTCCTTTAATTTCGGCAACAGCTCCAATACGGCTTTGCGTCCGCTGCGCCCGACAACATCCCCGCAAAATAAGATTTTCATTATTGTTGCTCCAAACTTTCGGCCAACACGTTAATTTTAATGGCCAAATGCCACAGCGCTTCACCGAGTTTTTCCTCCGCCTCTTTGGACAAACCGCCGCCCGTGGAGGCGTTTTTTTGCAGAATGTATTTTTCTTCGGCCAATAACAGGCAAATCATCGCCAGCAATTGCCCTTCTTGCATAAAGCCGACGGATTTCATCAGCTGTTCGGCCTTTTGATCCAGCGAGTCGGCCAATTCGCGCATGTGAACTTCTTGTCCGTCATTGCAAGAAAATTTGTAAAACCGTCCGCCGATTTTTAAAGAAACGACTGCCATTTTTTTAAGACCCCTTTTTGTAATCCGCCAACGCTTTGTCCAAACGGTCATAAGTTGTTTTGANNCTCCGTTTTTAATTCATCAATTTGTTCTTTGGCCCCCAAGCGTTCTTTTTTGGAAGCATGCACGGCCGTTTCCAAACGCAAAACGGCGGCTTCCAACGCATTTATCGCATTTTTCATCTGTTCCATGAAGACTCCATTGTTACTTATTAGAAACATTAACATAATTTAAGCCGTTGCGCAACAAAAAAGCAAGGGGTGTTCATTCAAAATTTTAAGCGGGCAAACGGTTTTGCCAGCTTAAAATAAAAGAAAGAAGTTTTTGTTTAAAACGATGTTCTGAAACGAATCCTGAGCAATTGGCCGTGTTTCGAATAATCATCCTTGATATTGCCGTCCAAAACGTATGAGCCATAGACGCTTGCAATCAAATTATCGGTAAAAGCATAAGAGGCTTCCGCATCCAAACTCCAAGATTGCGTATTCCAATCGCGGTGGTCATTATAACACAATCCGGCATCGATTGCATAGGTATCGTCAATCATTTTATAACCGCCGAATTTAACGTCATAGATATTATCGTTGTGCGGCCCGTTCCCTTGGAAAACGGGGATTTCCATATTAAATGACGCATAGGGCATGAATGCGTTCAAATCCAAACCGCCCTTAATGCTTGCGGCAAAGTATTTATAGGTGCCTTGGCGCGGCACGTCCGCCCAACTTTCGCGTTGGCCGTATAAGCCTTGTAATTGGAGGCGAATCAAGTTATATGACAAAACATTATAACGGGCGCCGACGGTAAAATCAAAATTCGAATTGCTTGTTTCGAATTTGCCGCTTGCAAAATTGTTGCGGTCCCATACGTTGCCAAGTGAAGCGATAATTGACAAGTTATCCGCCAAACCGACGGCAACGTCTTCATTTAACATGGTGCGGTAATAACGGGCGTTATAACCGGGTCCTTTGAAACCGGTTTTTTCAAATTGCAATGACGTTATCGACGCAATCATGCCGTATTCGGGCAAATAAAACGGGTTGGTTAATTCCGTGGCCATTGCCGATGTGGATAAGCAAATGCCGGCGGCGGCCAATAAGATTTTTTTGAACATGTATACCTCCTTTGAAACATAAAATCTTATGGCATCATAACGGGCGTAAAGTAAAGAAATCGTTAAAATGGGATGGAAAACCCGTTCAAGGGACAAAATGGATTTTTTTGCATTTAATATTTTCGCCCGCGGATAAAAATAAATGACAAGCGGGGGTTGAAAATGCTTTGCTTTTGTGCTAAAAAAAAGTAATTTTAACGTATCCGTGCCGGTTGCTTTTTTTTAGGCCGGCCGATAAAACCATAAAGAAAGGATTACACATGGCAGGGCATTCCCAGTTTAAAAATATTATGTATCGCAAAGGCGCCCAAGACAAATTGCGCGCTAAAATCTTTTCACGTTTGGCGCGCGAAATTACCGTGGCCGTTAAAACNNNTTCAAACCCGCGGCTTCGTTTAGCCATTCAAAATGCCCGTTCGGAAAATATGCCCAAAGACAATATCGAACGCGCAATTGCCAAGGGTAGCCAAACGAACGATACCAGCAATTATGAAGAAGTGCGTTACGAAGGGTTCGAGCCCGGCAGTGTTGCCATTATTGTTGAAGCTTTGACGGATAACCGCGCCAGAACGGCGCCGGCGGTCCGGTCTTATTTTGCTAAAAACGGTGGCAATATGGGTGAAACGGGTTCGGTAACATTTAACTTTGAACGTATCGGATTTATTGAATATCCCCTGTCCGTGGCAACGCCCGATGCGATGTTTGAAACGGCTTTGGATGCGGGTGCTTCCGACGTTGAAACGACCGAAGACAAACACGAAATTACCTGTACGCCGGAGATNNGGCGGCCGTACGCGATGCATTGGAAGCTAAATTCGGAACGGCCAATGTGGCACGTTTGGATTGGAAACCGCTTGTTGAAACGCCGATTACGGATTTGGAAACGGCTCAAAAATTCGTGAAATTTTTATCGGTGTTTGATGAAGATGACGATGTCCAACGTGTTATTCACAATGCCGACATTCCCGATGACATTGCCGCTAAATTGGAAGGGTAATCAAAACGTTTTTTAAGGGGCGTTAAAACGCCCCATTATTTTATGGCAGCTTGCGCCAAAGTGAAAGATAAAGGAAAAAATGCCCGTTCGTATTTTAGGATTAGACCCCGGGTTAAGGCATACAGGTTTTGGGATTATTGAAAAAGACGGCGCACGCCTTCGGTTTATTGCGGCGGGCGTAATAAATCCCGATACGACTTTTT
>DLOI01000066.1:4173-6263 GCA_002477185.1 Alphaproteobacteria bacterium UBA7488
TTTTGTGAATAAAAATCCGACATCAACGTTGAAGTTGGGACAAGCGCGCGGGGCTATTTTATTGGCGCCGGCTTTGTATGGCATTTCAGTTTCGGAATATACGCCGAACCAAATTAAAAAAATGGTGGTCGGGGCGGGCCATGCCGAAAAAAAACAAGTGGATTTGATGGTGCGAACACTGTTGAAAACGCCGCCAAAACATATGCCGCCCGATGCATCCGATGCCTTGGCCATTGCCATCTGCCATTCATTTATGCGCCCGATTCATAGTGCCAGTTTGTAAATAAAAAGGAGGCCGTATGAAAAAGTTATCAGTAATTGTTCCTTGTTATAATGAAGAAGAGATGTTGCCAGTGTTTTATGCTGAGCTAAAAAAAAATTTAAGAAATTTAGATGGCATTAAAAGTGAAATGATTTTTATTGACGATGGTTCTGTTGATGGTACTTTGCAGTATCTTAAATCCTTAAGTAAAAAAGATAAAGATGTAAAGTATGTTTCTTTTTCTCGCAATTTTGGAAAAGAAGCTGCTATTTTTTGCGGATTGAAGAAATCTATGGGGGATTATGTTGTTGTTATGGATGCCGATTTACAAGATCCGCCGAGTTTATTGAAAAGCATGTTGATTGCTATTGAAAAAGAAGGATATGATTCGGTTGCTACAAGGTGCACTACCCGCAAAGGAGAGCCTGTTATTCGTTCTTTTTTTGCTAATTGTTTTTACCGTATACTGAACAGAATTTCTCATGTTAAAATAGTTTTGGGAGCAAGAGATTTCAGAATGATGACAAGGCAAATGAAGGATGCCGTTATCAGCATGGTTGAATATAATCGATTTACTAAAGGTATTTATCCATGGGTGGGTTTTAAAACTAAATGGTTAGATTATGAAAATCTTAAACGGGTAAAAGGAAGCACAAAGTGGTCATTTTGGAAGTTATTTGTTTATTCGATTGAAGGTATTACGGCCTTTTCAACAGTTCCGTTAGTCTTAGCTTCTTTTGTCGGTTTATTTTTTTGTTTAATGTCCTTTTTGGGTATTATAGTTATCATCGTGCGCGTCTTGATTTGGGATAATTCGGCATATGGTTGGCCGTCTTTGGTTTGTTTTTTGTTTTTTATGAGCGGTATTCAGCTGTTCTGTATTGGAATTTTGGGGCAATACCTTTCAAAAACATATTTGGAAACAAAACATCGTCCGATATATATAGTCAAGGAATCAAAAGGTATTATTAAGGAAAAAAATGCAAAAAATAAATCTTTTAAAAAATAGTGGTGAACTTGTTTCTAAATTAATGATGCCTTTTCTTGTTTGCTTGGCAATTATGATTTATGTGCCGGCTCTATTTCATAATAATCTTTGGGTAGATGAAATTTACACTGTTTTATATTTAAACGGATCTGTAAATGATGTATTCGGCACAATAATTTATAACGATGTGCATCCTCCATTATATTATGTAGTATTGAAAATCTGGACTTATTTGTTTTCCGACAATTTAGTGTCGTTGAGGTTTTTTTCCTTAATTCCAATTTTGTTATTCGCTGTTTTAGGTGGTGGTCCTTTCAAAAAATTGTTTGGAAATAAAACAGCTTTTTTGTGGACATTGTGCATGATGTTTTCGCCTTTTGCATTTTACATGGCTTTGGATATCAGAATGTACAGTTGGTGCACTTTTTTTGTTTCTGGCGCTCTTCTTTATTCCTTTATGGTTATGAAGGATAATAACTATACAAATTGGATTATGTTAACTTTGTTTTCCGTGTGTGGTGTTCTTACCCATTATTACTGTGCATTCGCAATAGGCCTTGTATGGTTATTTTTAACGTTACATTTTTTTATGAATTTTCAAAAATGTAAGAAAATGCTTAAAAGTTATTTTTTGTGTGGCTCATTTGTTTTTTTGATTGCTTTGTGTTGCTTAATGATTCTGTATGGGCAATATACCCACCAGATTGACAATAGTTGGATCTCAATGGAAACTGTAAAAGAAGCCATTGTAAAAAATATTTTCTTTGCACCTAAAAATACCTTTTTTTCCCTTTTAACATGGGGTCTTTTTTTTGTTTCATTATTTAAAACATTGGTGCA
>DLOI01000066.1:6314-9184 GCA_002477185.1 Alphaproteobacteria bacterium UBA7488
CTGTCGGTATTGGTATTTCTTTTTTGTTAAAACCATTGTTTGTTTATCGTTATTTTTATCCTTTTTTAGGGTGTTTCTTTTTAGTCGTTTCTTATGGAATTTTTAAAACAAAATATTTATACATTTTATATATAATTTTGTTTGTTTGGATGTTTGTTGGCTCTTATCATGAATTGAATGCTAGAATTTCAGATTTATCTAGAAAAGATATTATTAACGCTTTGGAAAGAATAGATAAGAATAATAATCCCATCATATTTTTAGATGGCAGCAAAGCATTGCTATTTTATCAAGTTTATTCAAACAAATTGGAATATAAAATATTTCAAACGAAAGAAGATTTTCTGGAAATGTTAGATCTTAATTTAAAAAGAGATGTTTATCTGTTTTCTCCCAGCGGAGAAGATATGTCTGACAGTGGTTATTTTGAAAATGTTCAGTGTTATTTTTTCAAATACGATACTACAAATTATTGTATCGCGAAACTTAAAAAGTGATCGGTATTCTTAAATAAATAACTTTGTGGATTGAATAAATGTGCTATGGAGTAAAAAAATATGTTTGAAATCATACAAAAACCGTCGCCGAATTTTGATGAACGCAAGGATGATATTTGCATGATTGTCATTCATGCAACGGCGACAAATACATTGGATGAAACGTTTTCGTATTTGATTCATTCGGCAGCTCCAAACCGTGTCAGCGCGCATTACGTGATTGACCGCGACGGAGCGGTGTATCAGTTAGTGGATGAACAAAAACGGGCTTGGCATGCGGGCGTGTCCACATGGGGTGGCAAAACGGATATTAATTCATGTTCCGTCGGCATAGAATTTCAATGTCCCGCGATTGATGATGAATTGGGGGATTTTACCTCTGAACAGTTGCAAGCAGGTATTTTATTGTGCCGTGAAATTTGTACGCGTTACGGTATAACGGTGTATAACGTTGTACGCCACAGCGATATTGCCCCCGGACGAAAAAAAGATCCGGGCGCTTTGTTCCCGTGGGATGAGTTTATTAAAAGAGTGTTTGAGTAACGCTTTTCTTATAAATGGCCATTTTTCGCGGCAAGAAATATTTTGAAAAATAAATTGACAAAATAGCTGTTTAAAAGCTATTATATATACGGCCAATATTTTGAAAAGGATGTTTTATGTGCGCAAATACTATTGGATTTTCATTGTTGGAAAAAAGGCTGTTATATTGTAAAATCCGTGAGGCGGATCCGCTGACAAAAGCCGTTTGTGTTTTATTGTCGGACGTTGTGCGGCGCGGTGTTACAAAATGGCCCGAAGAAATATTAAAAACGAATCCCTATGCGCGCGAATATGCACATAAAATAAACCAGGAAGAAATTACCTGTTTATTTGAAATAAGAGAAAATTGGAATTGTGTCATCAATAATATTGAGCGTAATGATTGGCAGAAATTAGCGCGTATGACATTTTTTCAGAAGGATATGGATGCTTATAAAGCAAACAGAATTTTGAAAGAATTGTTAAAAGAAGAAGATATCCGAAAAATTTACGAATTTATGATACATCGGCCGCATTTTGCCAAAATGCTTTTGGAAAATGATAAAGAACATCAAATGTACCGATGGCGTGAAAGACATCCGGGCAGGCGCGAAACGGGATATTATTTCCGGGGAATTATTGAATCTTATGGCTCCGTTTGTGCTTTTGCCCCAATGAATGTTGCCCGAGACGAAAACGGTCAATTTGATTCCGATGCATGGGATAAATTATTTATCGGAAATAAAATCACAACGGCCGTTGTCGGCGTCATTTTGGATGGCGATAATGCACGTTCTTTGTTTATGCCGGGACGTAAGCGAGACGAAATTTTGTCATGTGTTCGAAAGAATGATTGGCAAACATTGTGCGATAAATATTTTCCGACCGAATTAACGCCGCAACAAAGTGTACCGTTGGAACGGGCTTTGGAAAAATTTGAACCGACCGAGTTTTCCGAATTTTTTTCTTATAAGTTGGCAAAGGGGTGCAGTATCGGCAGCGTGGTTGTGCGCGCGGAACCGGCTTTGAAAATGCCCGTGCAAAAAATGGCGATGGATTATGTACGGCGGATGGCCGTGAAAACACGAAATAATTTTGATGAAAGAACTCACGGAGCAGGCGGAAAACAACGTTCCTGACCCACCTTTAAAGAAATAAACGTATGATAAGTTTCGGGTTTGCTCCGTGCATTGGATAGGCTTATTTTGAGGGCATGTTTTTATCAGCCGAAAATAAAATTAAACTTTGGAAACTTTTTATTTCAGGTGTTTAAAATGAAGGGTTGCAACATATCTTTTTTGTTTGCAATTTGTGGCGTTTCACGGTATAAATAACTCATAAATTAAATCGTATGAGAGGATTTTCAGGCCGTGCGAATAAAGATACCGTTGCAATTTGTCGATAAACTGGGGCGCGTGCTCTTAAATTTTTTAGCTGCTACAGGCAAGTTGGGATTGTTTGCTTTTGAAACAATCATCAATTTTTTTCGGCCGCCGTTTTATGGGCGCGCTTTTTTTGTGCAATTAATTGAAATCGGCTTTTATTCGTTACCCGTTGTTGCCTTGACAACGTTGTTTTCCGGCATGGTTATCGCACTGCAAACATACACGGGTTTTGCTCAATTTTCGGCCGAAGGCGCCGTAACGCCAATCATATAGCCGCCGCAAATCCCGATAATGTCGCCGATAAATACCAAAACGGGCAACATCACAATACCCGCCAAAACGCGCGGCACAACCAAGTATTTAAACGGGTTTGTCGATAACGTCGTCAACGCGTCAATTTGTTCAGTCACGCGCATAGTACCCAATTCCGCCGCCATTGCCTTGTTTGCTTTTGAAACAATCATCA
>DLOI01000083.1:0-683 GCA_002477185.1 Alphaproteobacteria bacterium UBA7488
CCTTAATAAAAACCTTATCTGTTGTCCTGTAAGTACGGGGACTCGAAGGTGGGCGGGGGCAATCGGATTAGCCTTGGTGGCGATTGTGTTCTTTAGTCCGATGTTGGTACAAGCGGGTGTCAATGTTTCATTTTCGCAAGATAAGATTGGTATGAATGAAACGGCCGAGCTGATTTTTTCATCGGACGAGCCGATTAAAACCGCGCCTGATATGAATGAAATTGTGCGTCATTTTCGCGTGTCGGGACAACAAATGCAAGAGATGACTTCAATCGTCAACGGGCAATTGGCGCGTTCGTATCAATTGGTTTTTAATGTTCGCCCGTTAAAAATCGGTAAAGTGGTATTGGATAATTTAACGTTAAATGGGCAAAAGTTAAATGCCGTCACGTTAGATGTCGTAAACACAAATACTTTTGCGGGTGCCTCCGTTACATCCGTAAAATTGCAAGCAGATGTTCAAAAAAAACAAATTTATGTAGGCGAATCGTTTGTTTATAAATTGATATTATATGATGCATCCAAAATTATCGACGGGCAATTATATCCGCCACGCCCACATGATGTTGATTTGCGCCCGATTGGAAAAGACAAAGTCTATCGCGGTGTAAAAGATGGCAAAACGGTTGAAATTGTCGAACGGTCGTTTTTGGTCACGCCAAAATCGGCGGGAACTTTGGTTG
>DLOI01000083.1:775-1379 GCA_002477185.1 Alphaproteobacteria bacterium UBA7488
GCTCCTATAACTGTGCATAGTGATAGTGTTCAAGTACAAGTGTTGCCAAAGCCGGCGTCTTGGAATGGGTGGTGGTTGCCCTCATCGGAAGTGACGTTGACTCAATCTTTTAAAATGCCCGAAAAAATAGTGGTCGGTGAGCCGATTGAGCGTACTTTAATATTGAATGCCGTAGGGGTTGAGGGCGAAAAATTACCCGAACTAAATCAGCCGGCCGGCAGCGGGTTTAAAATTTATCCGANNGTCGCACGGATGAAAGTGTGGACGGTGTTTCGGGGATGCAAGAATTGACAATCGTTTTAATACCGACGGTAAGTGGGACGCAAACAATTCCGGCCATCGAAGTGCCGTGGTTTGATACAAAAACGGGGCAAAAGAAAATTGCCAAAGTACCCGCTCGAACGATTGTTGTGGAAGCGGCCGCCGGCGAATCAGGTACAAATGTTAAGCCAAATGAATTAACCGGACAAGGTAAATTGCCGTTGGGGGCAAATGAATCCGTGACGGCAACATCATCCGCTCAAACACAATCGTTTGAACCAATGCAATCGCGCGACCAAATGAAATCCCCTATTACAATGGCGACGAATGAAAAGGCGGCTAG